>CAZLLC010000001.1:0-47913 GCA_964560245.1 uncultured Oscillospiraceae bacterium
AAGACAGCGGCCTCTCACGCCGTTAACATCGGTTCGAATCCGGTATGGGTCACCAGGATATTAAAAGCAGAAATGCTTTGAATATAATTAAATAGTTGGTATTGATTGTCGTGAGGGTCCACCTGTTCCCATCCCGAACACAGAAGTTAAGCTCACGTACGCTGACAATACTTGGCGGGCGACTGCCTGGGAAGATAAGTAATGCCAACACAAAGCTCCACTTAAAAAAGTGGGGCTTTTTCCATAAATGGGAACAGATGGACTGGTCCACCTGTTTCCTGTTGCGGTGCCCGATAAAATCCTCGGGCTTTCGCTATTCCTCGGTTTTATTGACCGCTGCCACTCGTTCCCCTCGCTTTATCTGCCACAGGCAGCGCTCGGGTCGCTCCCCTGTTGCGGTGCCCGATAAAATCCTCGGGCTTTCGCTATTCCTCGATTTTATCGACCGCTGCCACTCGCTCCAGTCGCTCCTCCTGCCTCCGGCAGCGCTCCTGTCGCTCCCCATCCCGAACACAGAAGTTAAGCTCATCTGCAACCACATTACTTGGCGGGCGACTGCCCGGGAAGATCGGTAACGCGAACACTGAACGCCATCCAAAAAGGATGGCGTTATTACTTTTTTAATGTTAAGCATGATGCCTGCAACAGTCCAACGGACTGTTGCAGGCATGACAATACCTTGGTTTGGAGCCTGGAACTGTCTGCACAGCAAGGGCGCAAACGGTTTCGCATCGAATACTGTATTTATTGATAAAAACAATATTCTCCTGATGTCAAGATCATGTCCTCGTCTTTAGAACCGGGGAGTTTTACAATTGCCGTTGTATCAAAGGGTACCTTTACATACAATTCGTATGCGTTTTCTTGCTTTTTCCATTTGATTAGGATCGTTCCTTTCGGCGAATCGTATCGCATATCTACATAGGAAAACCTATCTGTATATTCCGGTGCTACATAGAAGGTTTTGAATCCTTCTTCCTTTGCGGTCAAGCCGCAAATATTTTCGTACATCCACTGCACGATGCTTCCGTATGTATAGTGATTCAGCGAGTTCATGCCTGTACCGGACAGCGTGCCATCCGACAGCACAGAGTTCCACCGCTCCCAAATCGTGGTAGCGCCCATATCAACCTGATAGAGCCAGCTGGGGTAATCCTTTTGGAACAGCAGCTTATAGGCTTCTTGGCTGTATCCTGCGTTGGAAAGCACCTTGCATAAAAACGGTGTACCAACAAATCCGGTTGTTAAGTGAAAATTGTATTCCTGTAATAGTCCCACAAGTTCCGCTGCAATCAAAGGCCTTACTTCGGTATCTATCAAATCCATAGCTAAGGCCAGAATATATGCGGTCTGGGTTTGGACATTACATTTGCCGTTTTTCGTATAGTAGACATTTTGAATTGCACTTTTTGTTTTATCGCTGATTCCTTGATAATAGGCTGCATCTGTTTCTAATCCTAACTTTTTTGCTGCATTTGCTACAAGGCCTGACGATAGCTTTAAATAGACAGATGCCACCAAGGTTACATCCGTTCCACCGCAGAACTCGTCTTTTCCGTCCAAAGCCAGCCAATCCCCGAACCGGAAGCCTTGATCCCACAAGCCGGTATCGCTTACATTGGTGCGAATGACCCAATCGATCCATGCTTTCATGCTGGGATAACATTCTTCTAGAATTGTGATGTCGCCGTAATGGCTGTATAAAGTCTATGGAATAATTACAGCGGCATCTCCCCACGCACAAGAACCCCCAAGCCAAGCGTCATCGATCACGGAATAATCATGGAAAAAGGAAGGTACCAAATGCCCCACTCTGCCGCCCATAGCTTCCTGTTCGACTCTCAGATCCCGCAGATACTTGCGATAAAAAGCCAGGGTGTCCATATTATAGCATGCGGTCTTGCAGAACATCTGCGCATCGCCTGTCCAACCCATGCGCTCATCTCTTTGGGGACAGTCTGTGGGAATATCTAAAAAGTTATCCTTTTGACTCCACTTTGCATTGAGAAACAGCCGGTTGATACGGTCATCTGAGGTGGTGATCCAACCGGTTTCCTCTAAATCGGAATATACCACACAACCTGTAAAGTCTTCCAAATTCAACGGCTTTGTATTTCCTTCTACTTTTACATATCGGAATCCGTAAAATGTAAAGTAAGGCTGGGCGATGTTTTCGTT
This sequence comes from uncultured Oscillospiraceae bacterium, assembly GCA_964560245.1. GTDB lineage: Bacteria > Bacillota > Clostridia > Oscillospirales > Oscillospiraceae > Faecousia. The sequence goes on from CAZLLC010000001.1 coordinate 2,179, forward strand.
TCCGTCTGAAATATAGGTATACTGGGCTTTTGCGCTTCTTAGGTTTTTATTATAGAAACAGCCATCTTGCAGGATCTCTCCATGATGGAGCTTGATACATGTTCCTTCGGGCTCGTGTACACGCATTTTAATCCAGCCCACCATGTTTTGTCCCATGTCCAGTACGGTTTCTCCTGCGGGAGTCAGTATGATTTGGGTTGGCTTTATTGTCTGTTTCACAATTACAGGCAGGGAAAGTCTGTCCTCCAGCTTGCCAAGGGAAACTTCTTTTGCAATTTTCACGGATTCCCAGTTCTGCGCAGAGAACGATACACTTGACCAGCCTTGTACAGATTTTCGCTGGTCGTATACTTCGCCATCATATATACTGTCTTCTATGACCGGGGAGGGAAAGGCTTTCCAGGATTGATCTGTTACGATCATTTGCTCAGTACCATCTTCCAAAGTCAGGCGCAGCTCGGCCTTTAGCAGATATTGATTGATCAAAGGAGCGTAATGGTATTTGGGATAGGTACCGAACCTACCCTTTGCCCATCCGTTTCCCATCATAACACCAAGAACGTTTTTACCTGTCTCTAACAAATCCGTTACATCGTATGTGTAAACCTGTACCAAGTGATTCACGCCTGTACATCCCGGGGTGAAATACTCTTCGCATACCCGTTTTCCGTTAATTTCCAGCCAATAGAGGCCTAAACCGGTTATGTATAATCGTGCTTTCTTGATACTGTGGACATGGAATTCTTTTCGGATATATGGGCTGATACTTTTATCTGCCCATGGGGTTGTGATCCAATTGCCCTCAAGTTCATTGTCTGCCTTTCCGGTTTCAAAAAAGTTAACTTTGGAGATGGCGGTATCCCCAGTGTTGCCCCATACTTGCACTGTCCAATAATACCTGGTGCATGGTTGCAGCTTGATGTGTAGCTTGGTGCCTGTGCTTTGCGCTGAATCTTCGCAGAACAGGATATGTTTCATATTCGCATCAGTTGCAACAAGGACTTGCGCCTTTGCCTGATAGGTGGATTGCTCACTTTCTGCAATCCACGACACTGCAACATGCTCCATAGCATATCCAATGGGATTTTTTATATGATTCGTTCTGCAGTTAGAAATATTCATTGGTTTGCTCCTTGTTGAAATGTGTGTTTTCTATATTTTTCTGGCAGATTTCCGATATTGGGTGGGGGTGAGTCCGGTTGCTTTCTTAAACATATACATGTAATGCACATCATTGTCGTATCCCACCATATGCGATATTTCGGAAACACTGTAGTTGCTGTATGCCAGAAGATGCTTACTGTATTCTAACCGACTGGCAATGACATCGGCTTTTACGGTGGTGCCAAGTATTCGTTTATAGGCATAGTACAGGTAGGAAGGGCTGATGGACAGGGATTGGCAAATGGACTCGGTGGACCAGTCTTGTTCTGGATGCTCGTAGATCTTTCGCCTTAGTGCGTGGAGCTTCGTGCTGATTTCGGAAGAAGTTTCTTTTGGCTTGGAAATAAAATCCGCAAGCTTCAGAAGTATCAAGCGAAGCAGAAAGGTCTCAGATGCTTCTGTGTTTGGGTTATTTGCCCACTGTTCCATAGAAAGCTGCTTGACCAGATGGGACAGCTGGTAAACATCGGAGTACTCCAGAACGGTATCGAATACAATTCCGATGCTTTGGCATAAAGCCATATCTTCCTCGTCCAGCTCAAAGGATACCCAGTCGTTTATGTATTCTGCGTTGTGGGCGCCAAAATACTGGGGCGTGCCTTTGCGGTACAAGATAACAGCATTTCTCTCAACATAATGGTTATGCCCATTTAATACGATCCGGCCAGGGGAGCGTATGATCAGCAGCATATAATCGCGGCCACCCTTTGGCCGTTCCACATAAAAATTATCATCATGGCGATAGTTATATCCGCAAATATTTACTTTCATAAATACCCTCCTTGGATGGTAGGAAATCTTAGTTTTTTTTTGTATTATATCTTATTGAAAAGCAGGTGTCAATGGTTGTAAAATATATGTAAAATAGCATAACTGTAGGAAAAATTACTGGTCTTTACACCGGAAATTTGCGGAGCTATGCTCCGAACAGTCTGTTTTTTGTTATTTGGGGAGCATGTAAAGCAGGATGGTAGAAAAACGGATGTGATTTTTTTGCTTTCTGTGCACCTGTTGTCGCCCTCTTTGAGGAAGACAAGCTTCAAAACCAAAGGAGGAAAAATATGAAGGTACGCAAATTATTGGCGCTTCTGCTGACGCTGGCAATGATTCTGCCCATGTTTGTGGGTGTTGTTCGTGTCAGCGCAACAGAAAGCACAGCGGAAATCTATGATCTGTGCGTAAACAACATGCCCGAGCCTGTGGGCGTAGAAGCAGATCCCGGGTTCAGCTGGAAAATGAGATCCGATGTGATCGGTGCGGCGCAGACCGCCTATTCTATCACCGTCACCAGCCAGACCGGCGATGTGGTCTGGAATACCGGCTGGGTGGAAAGCAGTGATTCAACCGACATTCCCTATGGCGGCACATCGCTGATTTCTTCTACTGAGTACACCGTGGAGGTGACTGTGAAGGATCAAGCAGGAAACGAGACTGCCCCAGTTTCCACCACCTTTGAAACCGGCTTGCTGGAAGCGGATGCTTTTGCAGATGCCAGCTTTATCAGTCATCAGACGGGGTACATCTCTGATACCACCGTCTATACCATCGACTTTGATTTTGTCATTGATAAGGCAGGTCAAGGCTTTTGTTTTGGTATGAAGGATAGCGGAACCTTCGTCATGTGGCAGGTCAACGCAAATAATAATGCCGCTACCGACAAGACTGTTATCCTGCGTCCTCACTTCAAGTCTAACGGTGGCTGGACTGCATATCCCGGCGGTCCCGGCAATCTGCAGGCAGTAGATCTGACTGCCGCCATCGGCTATAACACCGATGAGATTTTGGGTAAGACCGTCCATGAACGCATTGAGGTCAATGGAACATCCATTAAAACCTATTTCGGCAAGGACGCCGACAGCCCGACTCTGGCTTATGATTACACGCACTCTGAGGAAATACCTCTGTATAATCTGGGTTTCCGTCATGACAATTCCATGGGTACCGGCATTCCGGAAACCTCCTATTATGATAATATTGTTGTCCGGGATGCTGAGGGCAATGTACTCTACAGCAACGATTTTTCTAAAAATGTGTCCCTGGAGGGCACAGATTGCTACAGCCAGGAAGATGGCAAGCTGTATGTCTATGCCAGCGGTGAGATAGTGGGCATGCTGCTGACCGGCGAGGTGGCAAATGCCAACTCTCTGCCTGCCTTCCGTAAAAGCATTGATGTAAAGACCGGCTTAAAGTCCGCAAAGCTGTACACCACCGGACTGGGTGTGTATGAAAGTTATATCAACGGACAGCGTGTGGGCACGAAGAAGGGCGATGAAATCATTTATGACGAATTAAAGCCCGGCTTCACCGATGCTTCGGAGCGTGTGTCCTATAGCTCCTACGATGTGAGCTGGATGCTGTCTGAAGGGGAGAACATCCTGTCCTCCATGGTTACCAACGGCTGGTGGAGCGGCGGTGGAATTTTACATCAGGGCAATGAGATGGGCTATCTTGCCAAGCTGATCCTGACCTATGAGGACGGCAAAGAGACCATTGTCACCGATACCTCTTGGAAGACGGCTAAGACAGCGCCCGTACTGGTAACCACCGGTATCTACGAGGGCGAGGATTATGATGCCACTGTAGACACCTCCTGGATGCTGCCGGGCTATAACGATGGCTCTTGGAGCAAGGTCAAGATCAATACGGAATTTACAGGCGAGATCTCCGCTTGGCACGGTCCTGCCGTTCGTGTTCGTGAGGATCTGGAGCTGTCACCCAAGACCATGCAGGTCTATGATGGTATTACCGGTGCTTCTGACGACTATTACGGTAAGATCAATGTGATCGCAACTTATCAGGACGGTCAGGATATTGTTCTGGAGCCCGGGCAGACCTTGCTGGTCAACTTCGGTCAGAACTTTGCCGGCCGGGAAGCCTTCACGGTTACCTCTGAAGCGGGTACTACCATTCATGTGGATCATGCCGAATGGCTTAACGACAATAACGGTCAGATCTCCCGTGGCAACGATGGACCGGAAGGTTCTTTGTACACAGCCAACTACCGCGGTGCCCGGGCAGAGACCAACTATACCACCGCAGGCGGCACCGAATCCTGGAATCCCATGTTTACCTTCTACGGTTTCCAGTATCTTGCTATCACTGCGGACAAGGCTGTTACTATTCATGATATTCGCGGTGAGGTCCTGACCTCTGTGCAGAGCGATACCGGAACCTTGACCACCTCTGACGAGGATATTAACCATTTGATCGCCAATGCCCGTTGGGGTATGTATTCCAACTATTTGTCCATTCCCACCGACTGTCCCCAGCGTGACGAGCGTATGGGCTGGACTGCGGATACCCAGGTCTTCTCCCAGACCGGTATGTTCCTGGGCAATAACAAAGCCTTTTTGGAAAAGGCTGCAGAGGATATGCGTGACAGTCAGTACACTGACCCCACCAGCTCCATATACGGTGCTTATCCGGATGTGGCACCCGACAGAGGCTGGAGCGGTGACGGCGGCTTCGGCTGGGCCGATGCCGGCATCATCGTACCCTATAACCTGTATATGATGTACGGTGATGTGTCTGTCATCGAAGAGAACTGGGATGCTATGTGTCTGTATATGGACGAGTATCTGGCGAACCAGCCCTATGGCGGCAATAATACCTACAGCGATCATCTGTGCTATGAGACCCAAACCACCACCACTCAAAATATGCTGTCTTTGTCCTTCCATTGCTGGGATGCCCTGATGATGGTGGAAATGGCCAACGCCATCGGGAACACCGAGGCTGCCGCCAAGTATCAGGCAGTCTTTGAAGAACATAAGCAACAGTACCAGAATGAATTTGTCAACGAGGACGGCACACTGGTTGCCGATACCCGGTCCACCAGCTTGTACGCTCTGTACGTGGGTCTGCTGCCCAACGAAGAATCTGTGAACAAGGTCGCAGATATGCTGATCGCTAACATCGAGCGCAACGGCAATAAGCTGCAGACTGGCTTCCTTGGCACTGCTATTCTGATGCCCACCCTGACCAAAATCGGCCGCACCGATGTGGCATATAAGCTGCTGCTGCAGCGCGGTAATCCTTCCTGGCTGCACTCCGTGGACCAGGGCGCGACCTCTTACTGGGAGCGCTGGGACACCTATACTGTCGCCAGCGGCTTTGGCTCTGCAGGTATGAACTCCTTTAACCACTACGCATACGGCGCAGTGATCGGCTGGATCTACAACCAGGCTGCCGGTATCGGCTATGATGTAGATAATCCCGGATTTAAGCATATTGTTTTAGCGCCCAATCCCGATCCGCTGGTAAAGACCGTGGAGGCTACCTATGACTCTGCCTTCGGTCCTATCGTCAGCAATATGCGCTACGAAGGCACAAGCTGGATATATGATGCAAAGATTCCTGCCAATACCACCGCAACCATCCGTGTTCCTGTGGAAAACATCGATACATTGATGATCAATGGCAAGTCCCCTGCGGATGTGACAGTTGCCGACGATGGCCTGGTCTATGAAGGCTATGCCGATGGCATTGCTACCTTTGAAGCTGTGGCAGGTGCTTACTCCTTTGAGACCTATGCGGCTACCAGATATCGTGTGACCCTGGATGCCGGCACAGCAGACTTTATGATGCCTCCCGTGGAGGCAGAAGTCACCATGAACGGTCAGACGAAAAATGTCGTTCTGCCCACCGTGGTGACCGTGACAGAAGGCATGGAAGTTACCGTGAAGGCAACCCCCATGAATCCTGTGGATTATGCCGCCGCCGGATGGACGGACGGAGAAAATACCCTGTCTGAGACCGACACTGTAGTATTCACCGCTACTTCGGATCAGACACTGACCGTCAACACCAGCAATATGGGTCTGTACAGCTTGGCTGTGGGCAAAACGGTTATTGCGGAGCAGATAAACGATGATTGGGCTGCAGAGCATTTGATCGACGGTCAGTATAACCATTTGGGAGGTGTCAATGGCTGGTCCTCTTTGGGTAAGGGAACCTCCACCACCTTCTCTGAGGAAGTACCGATTGTCATCGATTTGGGAGTAAAGACGGAGTTTAACCGACTCCATCTGTATCCCAGAACTTATGCACCTATAAATGTTAATTTCCCCACTGCGTATACCATCTATACCAGTGATGATAATGCCACCTGGACACCCATCTATTCCACCACTGATGGAGAAGTGACCAACGGTTATACGCCTGCGGTCATAGAATTGGCGGATAATGCATTTGCACGCTATGTGAAGCTGGGGGTTACCGGTGTGAACAAGGCTGATGAAACTGGTGGCTGCCTGGTGCAGCTTTCTGAGTTGGGCGTGTATAATGTGAACGCTGAAATAGAGGAAGGCACCAGCTTCACTGTTGACTTTAACGAAGCTGCAGACAGCGGGCAGTTTGATTTCTACAGCAGCTCCGACGGCAGCCTTGCTGTATCTGATGGTAAGCTGATCCCCACCGGCGACAGCGGTGAGTTTAAGGCCATTTACAAGGACAATGGACAGAATGTCCGGTCCGTCAGCGTGCAGCTGCACCCGGACGGTACGACCGGTATGATCAACGGTGGTCTGTACATCAATGCCAGCGATCCCGGCAACGACCAGGATCAGATTAACGCATTGTATGTGGGTGTTGAGTCCATCTGTGAGGGCTGGGATGATGCCCCGAACCGAATCGACTTGGTCATTGGCAGCTTCCCCACATGGCAAGAATACACCCGTGTGATTTCTGAATCCGGCAATAACAATAATCTGTTCTCTCAGGGCATAATGCCTACAATACTGACGGCAGTTCATCTGTGATGACCTATCTTGGCGGCGTGATATATGGCAGCTACGGCAGCGTGGCAGATACGGAATTCTATGCCAAGGTCGAGGGCAACTATCTGTATTTGTCCACTTTAGAGCGGTATGAAAACGGCTTTGAACCTATGGCAGTGGTAGATTTGACCTACGGCGGACAGTATGAGGTGTACCAGTCCGGTTATACCGGCGTTCTGTCCTGGAATGACAATGTACCCTACGATTTGGAAATCTCCTACTTTGCCAATTAAAAATCCGGCATAAAAATTTCGTGCAGGAAGGCCAACAACCTTCCTGCACGATTTCGTTAGAAAGACAACTACCCGGCGGTCTTGACTACTAATAATATCAGGAGGAAAATATGTCAAATTATGAATTGCGAATTAAACAGGTTGTGGACTATCCTTTGTGCCGAATATATCGGCAATTCATACAGTCCTTAATCAAAGACCGGAATGATCGATAGATCAGATATGGCTGTCTTTACGGTAAACAAAACGAAGGCGTGCACATTCCACGATAAAATATGCTGCTGTACAAGACTTAGAAATGACTAATCTATATGAAAAAGGAGGAAAACCGCAAGAAATAATCTACGATGTCTTTGAGGAATATGATGTTGCATTTTTTCTGGATAATGTATAATATGTATGAGGCTGATCCCGGTGCGGATACAGAGCTGCGCAAGCGATTGGATTATAAGTATGAAGCAATATTGCAGTAAAGAAAGGAAATGCAAAAATGACAGAATGGGAAAAAGCAGAAGCAGGTTTACTCTATGATGCGCACGCAGATGAGCGAATCGTTCGCCAGCGAAAACGTAGTCAAGAGCTAAACTACGATTACAATATGCTTCGTCCTTCTCAACGAGAGGAGCGCGAGCGTATGATCCGTGAGAATTTTCGAAAAGTTGGCGTAGATTGCGTGATAGAACAACCCTTCTATGGCGATTTTTGGGAGCGCATTTCTGTAGGAGATCACTTTTTCGCAAATTACAATTTTGTAGCGCTTGCCGGTAATCGAATTGACATTGGTGATTATGTTTGGATAGCACCGGATTGCGGCTTATATGCAGCGGGTCATCCTTTTGATACAAAACTCCGGAACGATGGGATTGAATATGCGTGGCCAATCCGGATTGGAAACAATGTTTGGATTGGTGGAGGAACGAAAATTATGGGTGGCGTTACCATAGGTGACAATACTGTGATTGCGGCAGGGAGTATTGTGACAAAGGATATTCCATCAGGTGTTTTGGCTGGTGGCAATCCTTGTAGAGTCATCCGTGAATTAACCGCAGAAGATGATGAAAAATACAAACAAGGTTTTCAACCTGACGACTAATGGTTGAGCATTGATCAAGCATCCATTGTAACGGATGCTTTCGTCAAGAAGAAAAAGTGGAATGTTGCAATATGCAGATGATACGGGTGCCCTTAATGGGCACCCGTCCTCTTTTATTTGAGATATAATACAGTCCCGGTTTTGGAAGCCGTATTGTGCCCGACAGTTTCATTTCATTTTTAAGGCGAATATACTATAATTTGTAAAGTAATCAAAAATGATTACACTTGCTCTGTATATGTATATTGTGTATAATAATCTTGTATTATGGTGTCATATTTTTTGACGAAATTGTATTTTTATGTCCTTTCAGAAAGGTGAAAAGAATGATGGCATACCCGTATAAGCATTTGAAAGCTGAAAAGAATTATGAATTCAGAAGAATTCTAGAGCAGGTACATACACCGGATCGGCGGGATTACACAGTTGCTTGCGGCGTAAATGAAATGCAGATCACAGATGGCTGGACCATCCTTGTGGAGAAAAATTGCTCTAAGGTGATTTTGAATGTAGCGAAGGATCTGCAGGATTATCTGCTGACCAGTATGCAGGTATCCGTGCTTTTGAAGATCAAAGAAGATTTGATTGCAGATTCTGAGCAGGGAAAATATGTGATCATTCTGGTTGAAAGACCGGAGGCGTTATCTGCAAAAAACAGTTATCATCTGTCTTGCACGCAGGATCGGGTTGTGATTTGTGGCGCAGATCCTCTGGGTACTGCTCACGGAAGTTATTTTCTGGAAGATTTGATGAATATGAAGGAAGCCCCCATTCTTCCCATTCAGGATGTGGTAAGACAGCCGGTGATGGCACCCAGAATGGTTCATTCCGGTTGGGGCATGGATCAGTTTCCCGATTCTCAGCTGCGGCTGATGGCTCACTATGGTTTTGACTCGGTTCTGGTGACCATCCGTGGTGAGGACGAAACAGCCACCGGCTATCAGGATATCAACAATCTGATCGACCGCGCCGCAGAGTACGGCTTGGGCGTGTACTTATACAGCAATATCAAAGCGGCAGTTCATCCGGACGAGCCTGGTGCAGAAGCAACTATGGAAAGCATCTACGGCACGATGTTTACCCGTTATAACAAGGCAAAGGGTATTATTTTGGTTGGTGAATCTGTGGAATTTCCCAGCAGGGACGAGCGCACTACCGGCGTGCCACTGGCGTCTACCAGTGCTGTGATGGATGACAGTATGCTGCCGGACAACCGTCCCTCTCCGGGTTGGTGGCCCTGCCGGGACTATCCGGAATACATCAATCTTTTGAAAAAGGTGATCCGCCGTCACTGTCCGGAGGCCGATATTGTATTTTGGACCTACAACTGGGGCTGGGCACCGGAGGAAGACCGGGTGGCGCTGATCAAGTCCCTGCCGGAGGACATCACAGTGATGGTGACCTTTGAAATGTTTGAAAAGCTAAAAAGAGAAAATATCACCAATATTACGGTAGACTATACCCTTTCTTTTGAAGGTCCGGGCCATTATTTCACATCGGAGGCCAAGGCTGTCAAGGAGCGCAATATACCCCTTTATACCATGAGTAATGCCGCCGGCTTGACTTGGGATTTTGGAGTCATTCCTTATGAGCCTGTACCTTTCCAGTGGGCGAAACGCTATAAGGCACTGCTGGAAATGAACGAACAGTACGGTCTTTGCGGCACCATCGATGCCCACCATTACGGCTGGTGGCCTTCTGTGATCGCAGAGCAGGCAAAATGGACCCTTTGGAGACCCTTTACTTCCACAGAAGAAATCACAGAAAAATTAGCTGTCCGGGAATTCGGCAGGGAAGCGACGCCGCTGGTACTGCAGGCATGGCAGAAGTGGAGCAATGCAATGCCTTACTATTGCTCTACGGATGAAGACCAGTACGGTCCCTTCCGGATCGGTCCTTCTTATCCGCTGCAGCTGCAGATCGATAACATCCGGCAGGCCTGTACCGGTGCGCTGAAATTACCGGATAATAAGTTCGCTTTAACCGGCAATGGTATCTTCTTCACCAAGTATCAGCCCCTGGAATTTGCCCACCAGACCCCCGGCTTTGCCCGTACAGAGGTGGAGATCCGGAGTCTGACGAAGATGCAGCAACTGTGGGATGAGGGCACAGCGCTGTTTGAGCGGGCTGTGAAAATGATGCCCTGTAATAAGCAGAAAAATGGCGAGAAGATGCTGAATTTAGGCTGCTTTATGGGTAATTGCATCAAAACCGTGATCCATGTGAAAAAATGGTATCGGATGAATATGCAGTTGCGTTTGGAAAGTGATCCTCAAAAGGCCATAGATCTCTGCAACGCCTTGATCAGGGTGGCTTACGAGGAAATGGAAAACGCAAGAAACACGATTCCGCTGGTGGAAGTGGATTCCCGACTGGGCTGGGAGCCTACGATGCGCTATATGACCGATGCGCATCATTTAAGATGGAAGATCGAGCAGGTCCGCCGTGTGGCAGAAGAACAGCTTCCAAACATCATCGAACTGCTTGAGGCTTCCACAAGCTAAAAAGGAGTACCCGTTTTTTGTGATAGCTTCCTATCACAAAATGATCTGTTGAAATGAATGAGGAATAGGATATGAGGCCTGAAATTATGAATTCTGAATATGCTCCTCAAAAGGGCGTGAAGCTCCGTAAGGGACTGCTGTTTGATGCCTTTGAGAATAACCGCAGCTACCTGAAAAAGTATTTTACCTTAGACGATCTGCGTTATCCGTTTTTAGACCGGATCGGCAAAAGCTGCCCCCGCAGCCGTCCACTGGCATTTTTCTGGGAAACCGATCTGGAGGGCTCTAATGCCGGACGGTTTTTGATGGGTGCCGGTCATACTCTGCGCTACTGTGAAGATGCTGAACTGCGGGCAGAAATGGATCGGCTTGTACAGACCATCGGAGAATGCGCCGATGAGGACGGCTACTGTATGGGCTTCCGGAAAGAGGACTTTATGATTCTGGAACGGGCAAACTATACCCGCTCCTGGCTGACCCGTGGCTTGCTGGCTGCCTACAGCAGCGGTAATGAGCAGGCAGGTAAGCTTATCCGCCGTTTTCAGGACTGGTTTAACAGTTATCCCGGTCGGCGCAAGGCAGCAGAGCTGCACCTGAGCTATCAGGGGATGATCGCGGAAATGGAAGTGGCGCTGTCTGAACTGGGCAAGGAAGAGGACTGGCAAAGAGGCGAAGCGCTGTATGCAATTCCTTCCTGGATAGAGCAGCTGCAGGCAGGGGACACCAAAACCATTTGGCAGCGCCCCAACGACGGTGCTCACGGCTATGAGCTCAACGGCATTTTGTCCTATTTAGAGCTTTATCAGTTATCCGGCAAGGAGCAATACCTGCAGGCGGTGCTGTCTGCTTGGGATATGTTTAAGAAATATTGGATCCACATTGGCGGCAATGTGGCTATTTGTGAGGAACACGATGCAGTATTCAATTACCTGCCCGGATCCCGATATATCAGTGCGGACAAGCATACAGGAGAAACCTGCAACAATGTATGGTGGATGCTGCTGAACCACCGGCTGCTGCAGCTGTTTCCCAATGAGGAAAAATATGCCCGTGAGGTTGAAGAATCCCTGTACAATGTGCTGATACCGGCGCAGACCGGTGATTTGGGTATCCGCTATCACGCCTATCTGCACGGTATTAAGGACGATGTTTATACAGAAAATACCTGCTGCGAGGGCACCGGCACACTGCTGTATGCCATGCTGCCGTCACTGGTGTATTCCTTGCATACAAAAGATGGTGGCGTCACAGTGAATCTGTTTGCGGATTCTGAGATCAACTTTGGTGACAGTGCCTTGAAGATGACCACCGATTTTCCAGAGGATGACCGGGTGACCCTGACAGTCACTGCCGGCGGTCAGTTCCCCCTGCGGATCCGTGTGCCCGGCTGGGTAGCGAAGGATATTTCCTTCAGCATTAACGGGGAAGCGACTGCAACAGGCAAAGCCGGCAGCTATGTGACGCTTGAAAGACTGTGGCAGGCAGGGGACTGTGTCTGTTTTACGCTGCACAGAACACTGCGTACGGTTCGTTATGAGGGCATGACCGTTGTAAACGGCTATGAGCGCTATGCCATACTCTGCGGTCCTATTTTGATGGCAGTCAGCGGTGAGAGCCAAAATGTTCCGGAAAGCAGTGTTGCCTGGAACGAAAAAGCCGGCAAGGACAGCCGCGCCAACTGGAATTGCACCCACTGGATCGGTCAGCTGGACGAAAACGGGAACTTTATCAGTGACCGTCTTTCTGTGATGCCCTATTATCAGGTGCCTCAGGGGCAGGAATTTACCTGTTTCCCTCTGGTGAAGCAGCATAGCAGCCCATCTGTTTCCCCGGAAGAATCTTATATGCGCGGAGTGCGCCGCAGCGTTCGTTGCGGTGACACGGAAATCGAACTGACCGGTATTCCTTCGGGTTCATTTTTAATGGGTCAGGAAGGCTACGAGCCCTGCGAAACACCGGTACATCTTCAAACGGTTGCTGCACCCTTCTTTATGGGTGTGTATCCTGTGACACAGCAGCAGTATCAAGCAGTAATGGGCATCAACCCCAGTGAAAACCAGGGTGCTGATTTGCCTGTGGAATCGGTCAGCTACGATGATGCTTTGGAATTTATCAAGAAGCTGAACGATTTGCAGGATGAAGTGACCTTCTATCTGCCCACAGAGGCCCAGTGGGAATTTGCCTGCCGTTCCGGCAGCCGGGACAGTAACGGTTACGGAACCGATATTTTGCGGAATTTCTCTCAATATATGTGGAATTACCAGCAGCTGGGCACCCAGTCTGTGCAAACCAATGCGCTGCCGTCTACCCATCGTGTAGGACAGAAGCTTCAAAATGCCTGGGGGCTTTACGATATGCTGGGCAATGTGGGCGAATGGTGCGCCGATGTATACCACAGCTATGACCCCGATGGTTTTTGTGATCCGCATCTGCGGGTGATTCGTGGCGGCAGTTACACTGATTTGGCAACCTATTGCCGCTGCGCAACAAGAAATGCTTTGGAGCACAACTGGAAAAACCGGTTTACCGGCTTCCGTGTAGCTGCAGAGCCTAAAGAAAGATAAGGATTTTATGCATTATTTAAATTACGAAGAACGCAGATCCCACGGCACAGAGGCATTTCCACTGGAATTGTATTCTGTGGATGAACAGCACCCACGGTATTCCATGCCCTTTCACTGGCACAATGAAACAGAGCTTTTGTATGTACTGAAAGGGGAGTTCAAGCTGTTTCTGGACAGTAATGAATACCATATTTATGAAGGGGAACTGTGCTATATACCCAGCGGCGCTATGCACGGCGGCGATGGTATCAACTGCGCCTATGAATGTATCGATTTTGATGCTTTCAAGTTTATGCAGCAGCCTCCGGCTGTCCGCCAGTATCTGAGCATTTTGGAAAATAAAAACTATCAGATACAGAACCTGTTCACCCGTGAGCAGCCGGGCATCCTGAAATGCGCTGCCAGAATGTTCTCCGCGGCAAGAACACAGGAGGATGGCTGGGAAATGCTGGTGCTGGCAGGCTTATATGATTTTTTTGGCACAGTGATGCAAAAAAACTACCGGGTTCCGGTGTGTAGGGAGAAAAGAGAGCGGACCAATATCCTGCAGATCAACACGGCTATTGAACACATTACCTATCACTACAAGGAAGCCATTACCCTGGATGATCTGGCTCGCGCCGCGGCGCTTTCCCCGAAATACTTTTGCAAGTATTTCCATGTGGTAACAGGCAAGACGCCTATGGCGTATTTGAACTATTACCGGGTGGAAAGAGCATGCTTTTTACTGGAACAGAAAAAGAATTCAGTAACGGATGTGGCGCTGGAGTGCGGCTTTAATGATGTGAGCTATTTTATTCGCTGTTTCAAAAAGCAAAAGGGTATTACCCCGTACCAGTATATGAAAAGAATGCAGAAGTTTCCGTAATGCAACAGTTACTCGACCTTTAGTCAGTAAAATCCGGTTTTTGACCGGTGTATCTCCTTAAAAAAAGAATATTGTCCTATTTTTCACCAAAATCATACGAGAATTCAGAAAAATAGTGGTATATAATTTTTATGGGGAGATTCTACACACGGCAAAATAGACAGTGCAATACCTGCAGGAGTGACCCCTATGAAAAAACTTTTAAGCTTAGATAGCCCGATCATTCAGTTTATGGAGCATGTTGCCGACTTCTTTATCCTCAATCTTATTACGGTTATTTGCTGCGCTCCGCTGATTACTGCCGGCGCTGCCCTTACAGCCCACAGTAAAATTATGCAAAACATTGTGATGAAAGAGGAACAGCCGGTACTGAAGGCTTATTTTCGGGCTTTTTGTCAGAATTTTAAGCAGGCAACCGTCTTTTGGCTGGTCGCATTGTTGCTCATTGCGCTGTATGTGCTGGATTATTTTGTGATCCGTATTTATTTTCAAGGCACATTGGCGCAGATCACAGGGTGGACCCTGGGCATATTGGGCGTGCTGGCAACAGGGATCATTTGCTATGCGCTTTCCTTCGTTGCCCGTTATGATAATACGGTAAAGGAGCATTTTCGCAACAGCATTGTGATGACGATCGGTGATTTGCCCCGTACTCTGCTGTTGGTATTGCTGGCGTTGCTTCCGCTGATCTTAGCCGTTATTTCTTTGGAGCTGTTTTTCAGTTCAATGATTATTTGGTTTACTTTTGGAATCAGCATCATTTTGTTTCTTCAGGCTTTGATATTAAAACCGGTATTTCTTCGTTTGGAGCAGACGGATGAAGAACCGCTGCAGGAATAATTACGATAGGAAGTACGGTTATGAATATCTCCGAATATATCAAAAACGAAAAAGAGAAAATCAAGGGAAAATCCCTTAAGGAGCAGCTCATTTACTTCTGGGATTACTATAAGTGGTATGTTTTGGTGGGCTTGATTGCCCTTGTGCTAATCGTGCAGACGGTGACCACGGCTGTAAATCAGAAGGATGTGGTTCTCAAGGGCATCCTGATCGACGGTGTCGGCACTTTGGAAGAACCTGAGATATTACAGCAGTTTTACGAAGCCAACGGCATCGACACTGCCAAACAGGAGGTATACCTGGATGCCGGGCTTGCCCTCAATTCCGGCATACCCAGTGTGGTGAGCACTTCCTATCAGCGGATCCATGCGGGTATCGGTGCTGAGGATACGGATTTTCTGATGGGCTACGAATATGCCATTCAGCGCTTTGCTTATGATACCAGCCACGTATTTGCGGATCTTCGGGAGCTGTTCAGCGCTGAAGTTTTGGAAGCCTGGGAAGAACACCTTTACTATGTCGATGCAGCTGTCATTGAAAAAATTAAAAGCGCACCGCAGGAGGAGATTCCTTTGCCGGATCCAAAAAAGCCGGAAGAAATGGCGCAGCCTGTTCCGGTGGCGTTTGCTATCAGTGTCTGCGAAGAATTTACTTGCGCATACTATAGCCCGGAGCAAGCGGTGTATATCGGTGTGGTGACAAATGCCCCACACAAGGAATTAACAGTGCGGTTTATAGAGCATTTACTTTTAAATGCATCACAGATCCAATGAAAAACACAATGGATGAGGAGTGGATACAATGAAAAAATCACCAAGATTGCCGAATCCGGCAAAGTCAAAGTATTCCTTTAAAAGGGATATGAAGATGAACTGGCAGCTTTATTTGATGGCCGCGCCGGCAATCATCCTGCTGTTTATCTTTGGCTATATGATGGACTTTGGCGCCATTATGGCCTTTCAGGACTTAGACTATAACAAGGGCCTGTTTACCAGCCCGTTTATTGGTTTTAAGAATTTCGAGTATCTGTTCGCGGGTACAACCATCTGGCGTGTCACCAGAAACACCGTTCTTTACAATTTGGCATTTATGATCGTCAATACCGTTACATCCATTGGCTTGGCATTGATCATCAACGAAATGACCAATAAGCGGGTATCTAAGGTGGTTCAGACCATTTTGATTATGCCATACTTCCTGTCTATGGTTGTTGTGGCTATTATTGTTTATGCGTTCTTGGCGTATGATAACGGCTTTTTGAACAATACGCTGATCAAGTTGGGTCTGGAAAAACAAAACTGGTATAAACTACCGGAAGTCTGGCCTTACTTCATCGTCTTTATCAATATGTGGAAGAATGTGGGCTTCTCGTCCATTACCTATACGGCGATCATTTCCGGTATTCCCCAGGAGTACTACGAAGCTGCCACCATTGACGGCGCTTCCCGTTGGCAGCAGTGCTGGAGGATCACACTGCCTCAGATGAAGACCATTATCGCCATCGGCTTGATCAACAGTTTGTCTGCCATTATGAGCAGTGACTTTGATTTGTTCTACACCATTACGAAAAATGACGGCGCATTGTATTCTACCACTCAGGTTTTGAGTACATACACCTACAACGCCTTGCGTTCCATGGCGAATTTGGGTATGACTGCCGCTGCCGGTCTGTATGTGTCGTTTATCGGTATGCTGCTGGTGCTGCTGTCTAACTATGTGGTCAAGAAGATTGATCCGGACAGCGCAATGTTTTAAGGAAGGAGGCCATATTTATGGGAAAGCAAAAGAAAAAGCGTTTGGTTTCCAATCAGGTAACACCAACCACCAATGCGATCATTACCGTATTTATGGTAATTCTGTGCATCTGCACGATCTTCCCGTTGCTGCTGTGCTTTATGATCTCCATTTCCAGCATGGAGTCTATTTCGGAAGTGGGCTATACCATTTTTCCGAAAGAAATATCCTGGATCGCCTATGAATACCTGTTCAAGGCCGGTCAGAATATGTGGCGTGCTTACGGCAATACCATTTTCTACTCTGCCTTCGGCACAGTGCTGAGCTTGCTTGTAATGTCCATGTTTGCCTATACGCTATCCCGTAGACAGCTGCGCTGGCGTTACGGTCTGGCGTTGTATACCTACTGCACAGCGCTCTTTGGCGGCGGTTTGGCTGCTTCGTACATTCTGACCACCCGGGTCTTGAGAATTGACGATACCATTTGGGTGTTTATTCTGCCGGGTCTGGTATCTCCGTTCAATGTAATTATGCTCCGTACCTTCGTGCAGACCAGTATCCCCGAGTCTTTGATCGAATCGGCAAAGCTGGACGGCGCCAGCGAATTTCAGGTTTACTGGCGAATCGTTATGCCTCTGTTTAAAGCAGGTCTGGCAACCATCGGCTTGTTTGGCGTGATCGGCAGATGGAACGACTGGTTTACTGCTGTTCTGTATGTGCGCAATCAGAAGCTGTGGCCTATTATGACCCTGCTGCAGCAGATCGAGCGCAGTATGTCCATGCTGAAAGAGGGAACACCTGCCGCATCTACTGCTGAAGGTATTCGTATGCTTTCGCAAATGCCTTCGGAAAGCACAAGAATTGCGATTATGATGTTCGCGATCCTGCCCTTGCTGGTCTGTTATCCATTCTTCCAGAAATACTTCATCAAGGGTATGACCGTCGGCTCTGTTAAGGGCTAAGCCTTATTCTTTGGTACAATCGCAGAAAAACTGCTTTGTATATTATTTCGAGGAGGAAAAACAAATGAAAATTACAAAACGCATTTTGTCCGTGTTGCTGGTTGCCGTTACGATGTTGGCACTGGTCGCCTGTGGCGGAGGATCCTCAAATGTTGACAACTCTTTGCCCACCATTCGCTGGATCGCGGTAAACCCCGGTGGCCCCGGCCGTGACCAGGTGGATGCGGAAGTCAAGCGGTATGTTGCTGAAAAGCTGGGTGTCAACCTGGACATCGTTTGGGTTGAAGAAGCTGCTGACGATGTATTGTCTACATTTATCATCACCGGTGACTACGATGTAGCTTGTATTTCTGCCGGTCTGTTCAACGGCAACGCCAAGCGTAATGCATTCTTGTGTCTGGACGATTATATTCAGTACATCCCCACAGCCAAGGAAGTGCTGCCTGAGGCTTCATTCCAGGCATTGTCCGTGGGCGGTAAGCTCTACGGTATTCACACCTACAAGGATATGGCTGAGGTATGGGGTATTCTGTACAATCAGGATCTTTTCGAGGAATTTGATATTGAATTCCCCGAGAATTACAGCACTGAAAAAGATTTGGTTCCGCTGTACTACGAAGTGACAGAAAAGTGGCGTGCAGCCAACCCCAACAACACCAACTGTGTTGTAAAGCCTTCTACCTGGCTGAACTCCTGGTTCCTGTATGATGCAATGTGCGGTTCCTGGGGCTATCCTCTTGCTGTCACCAACATTGAAGGCGTTGACGGCTTTAGCGAGATCGACAATGATACCACCGTTTTCTCTCCCTACTTCACCCAGGATTACTTGGATTATGTGACCACCTTGTGGCAGATGGCTCAGGATGACATCATTCCCATTGCTGCAGGTGACGGTGAAGCCCGTTGGTCTGAGGGTGAAAGCTTTACCCAGGTCTCCTGTGGCTGGATCGAAATCGATCCGCATATGTTCAGCGATAGCTGGAATGTAAACTGGTATCCTGCAGAAAAAGCAATTATGACCACCAGCCAGCTGCAGGTCAACAACTTTGTAATCAATGCACAGTGCGAGAATCCTGAATATGCAGCAAAATTCCTGGAGATGCTGTATTCCGACGAATATCTGTGTACTACACTGAAGTTCGGTATTCAGGGTAAGGACTGGGACGATGCCGATAATGACGGTGTTGTGGAACTGCTGGAGCGTAATGCTGACCCCACTGCCCGCTACTGGTATCACTGGTATGGCGCCCGTAATTCCTCTGTTTTGGGCGGCAAGATCGCACAGGGCTCCTCCGCTGAATTTGCCGATAAGCTGAAAGCTTTGAATGAGTCCGGCGTAGCTTCCAAGCATGCAGGCTTCGTTATGGATCCGGATCCTGTTGCCAACGAGATCGCTGCCTGTGAAAACGTGATGGCACAGTACACCAGCCAGCTGGATTATCCTGCCTTTGCTGATCCGGCAGCTTTTGTGGAAGAATTCCGCAACGAGCTGAAGGCCAACGGCATCGACAAGATCGTTGAAGAAGCACAGCGCCAGCTGGATGCATGGCACGAAGCAAACGGCTGATTTTCCCATAATTACGAATAATCATCCCATTTAGCATTTCAGAGTTGGAATATATCCCTATATTCCAACTCTGTTTTTTAAAAGAGGATTATTCCGCGATTGGTTTTATCCATAAGAAAGGAAAGGGAATGATATGAACGTAAAGAAAGTGCTTGCGATCGTGATGATCGTGGCCGCTGTTTTGATGATGGCTGCCGGCACAGTGCTGATGTTGCCGTATCTGCAGGCGGACGATCTGGTCATCAATAATATGCAGATCGTTTTACCCGCAGAGCCTACAACTTATGAGCAGACTGCGGCAGAGGAACTGGTTACATATATTCAGAAGATCACCGATGTGAGACTGACGGTGGTTTATGAAGGAATAGCCAATGTCGGATCCGGTATTTATGTGGGCAATACCCAGTTTGCTGCCAAACATAATGTAAAATACCCGGAAGCCACCTTCAATGAGGGTTGGGCAATCAAAGCTGTTAAAGGCAATCTGGTACTTTGCGGCGGCGACGGCAGAGGTGTGCTGTATGCGGTCTACCACCTGCTGGAGGACGAATTCGGCGTGCGTTGGTGGACATACTGGGAAGAAGATGTTCCCACCAAGGATGTACTTACTTTGGCAGGCAATTACAAGAAAAGCGGAAAGCCTGCTATGGCATATCGTGATGTACACGGCGGTAAAACCTCCGTCAGTGTGGAAAACCTGTTCTGTGTGCGTAACCGTTTGAACGGCGATACCGCCAATGCGCCTGCAGCCTACGGCGGCGAGGAAGCTTTTGGCGCGCCTGCACATGTCCACACCTTTAACCGTTATTTTGACATTAATGACTATAATGCGCATCCGGAATGGTTTGCCTATGTAGGCAGCGGCCGTATTTCCAATGGCCAGCTTTGCTTAACCAACCAAGAACTGATCGAGGAAATGAGTAACCGTGTGTTGGCTTCTATTGAAAAAAGCTATGCAGAGGCTGATGCCGCGGGTACAAACCGTCCCCGTTACTTTGATGTTTCTCCCAACGACCAGGAAGAGCACTGCTCCTGCCAGGATTGCCTCGCGTTAAGACAGAAGAGCGGTCCTTCCGGCGCGCTGCTGAGCTTTGTCAACGCAGTGGCTGCTAAGGTTGGAGAAGTGTACCCCGAAGTGTTTATTGAAACACTGGCGTATATGAGCTATATCGAAGCGCCTACCGACGATACCAAGCCTGCTGACAATGTGGTGATCCGTTTGTGTCTGAGTGACCGGGATGTGCTGCACAGCCTGGAACACGAGAACAATCAGTCCACAGTGAACCAGATCAAGGACTGGGTAAAGATCACCAAGGACGGTCAGCTGTATGTTTGGGACTACTGCGTGTTCTATATGAACCCCGGTGTTTCTCCCACGATGATGAACTATTCTGAAAACTTCGAGATTATGGCTGAACTGGGTGTTGACGGCTATTTCGGCGAGATGGAGAACCCCATTATGGTGGACTTCTGGGAAATGAAGGTCTGGCTCACCGCCAAGCTGGCAGAGGATCCCACTTTGGAAGAAGATGCTTTGATCGATGAATTCCTGAACGGTTATTATGGCGCAGCAGGTCCTTATCTGCGTCAGTATCTGGAATTGGTACATTCCAAGTCCGATGCCTATACACCTCACTGGACTTATATGTCAGAGACGATGTCGCCTAAGTGGATCAATATGGAAACAATGCTGCAGGCACAGGAGCTGATGGATCTGGCTACTGCTGCTGTCAACGGCGATGAGACCCTGCTCAGACGAGTCCGTCACGCAAGAAATGCGCTGGACCGTGTGTTTGTGGAACGCCACGAATACTTTATGGAAGAGGCTGAAGAAAACGGTCTTGTCGTTTCCTTTACGGCGCTGGAGGTTTGCCAGCGGATCGTGGATGTAATGGAAGAACAGAACAGCTGGCGCGGAGAGTATGATTATGATGTTCTGAGCTATCTGGATAGCTATAAGCGCAAACTCAATGTACTGATGGAAGAGTAATGGAGGCTGCAAAAGATGAAGCATACGATCAATCTGTGTAAAATGCAGATCCTGCTGCCGGAGAATCCCACAGAGGTAGAAATCAGCGCTGCTGATGAACTGCAGACGCATTTGGAGAAAATGTGCGGCGTGAAAATGCCCGTGGCAAAAGAAAATGATGTGGCAGGCAATGTTCACTGTGTGTATGTTGGCGCTACTGCATATGCCGCGCGGCATCAGGTGGAATATCCCGATAATCGGTTTGGCGAAGGCTGGGCGATCAAGGCAGTAGATGGCGATCTGATTCTTTGCGGTGGCAAGGTCAGAGGCGCCCTGTATGCGGTATATCATCTTTTGGAGGATGTATTCGGTGTTCGATGGTGGACACTGTGGGATGAGTATATTCCTGCAATGTTCGAAGCTGTTGTACCGGCTGATTATTCAGCCAGCGGTGTTCCGGCTATGGAATACCGGGATGTGTTTGCCTGGCCGGTGGACACCGACTCCCGTTTTGCGGTTCGAAACCGTCTCAACGGCTGGGCATTACCCATTCCAAAGACCCTTGGCGGTATGGAAACCTTTGGTCATCCGGCCCATGTGCATACCTTTGACCGATATTTTCCTGAATACGGAAGTGATCAGGGCAATGTGAAAGAACCTTTTGCAAATGCCCTCAATCCGGAGCGGGAAAGCTATTTTGAGACCCATCCGGAGTGGTATGCCATATCCCCCAGAGGGAAGCGGATCCCCAAGATTTTGTGTATGTCTGATGAGGGATTGCAACAGGCTTTTTTGACCAAATTGCTGAAATCCATCGAGTTTTCCTATGCAGAAGCAGATGCCGCCGGTGAGCCCAGACCCCGTTATTTTGATCTGTCACCTGCGGATATGAGAGGCGAATGCCATTGCGCCCGCTGCGTTGAATCCATCCGCAAGCACGGCTCCTCCGGTCATCAGCTGCGGTTTGTGAACAAAATGGCAGAGGAAGTTAAAAAGGTTTATCCGGAAGCGGTCATAGAAACGATCAGCTACTGGCATTATTTAGTGCCGCCGCTGGATGATACAAAACCCTCTGAGGATGTTCTGCTTCGTTACTGCAACAACAAAATGGATATTTTACACGATATCCACCACCCCAACAACCGACAGTACCTGGAAGGCTTGAAAAAATGGATCAGTCTGTGCGGAAAGGGCAATTTGTATCTTTGGGATTACGGCGTACTGTATAATCCCAATGGCATTGTGCCCAGCATGTACAAATTAGGAACCAATTTCCGAACCTTTGCAGACCTTGGAGTGAATGG
This sequence comes from uncultured Oscillospiraceae bacterium, assembly GCA_964560245.1. Classification (GTDB taxonomy): domain Bacteria; phylum Bacillota; class Clostridia; order Oscillospirales; family Oscillospiraceae; genus Faecousia. The sequence continues at coordinate 24,758 of CAZLLC010000001.1, forward strand.
TTACTTCCTTGAAATGGAGCATTGCATCACCACAGACCTGTGGGACATCAAGGTTTGGATGTCCTCTAAACTGATGGAAGATCCCACACTGGATCAAGACGAACTGATGGATACATTCCTAAATGGCTACTACGGTGCTGCTGCGCCCTATATTCGTCGTTATATGGATGCCACCCACGCCTTGACAGAGCAGTTTGGCGCCTGTTATGACTACTGTGCCGCATCCGTCACCCATGCAGACGGCTTTGATGTGGAGGATATACTGTTCTACAACAGTTGCTTTGAGGATGCGTTGGCTGAAGTGGGCAATGATCCTGCTTTGCTCAGAAGAGTGCGTCACGCCCGATTGGGATTGGACACGGTAATCGTGGAAAACTATGGCAAATGGCTGGCACAGGCAACAAAAAAGCAGTTGCAGCTGCCTTTTGATAAAATGCGTGTTGGCAGACGAATTTATCACACACTTGCCGAGCAGGTTGCATTCCGCGGTCAGTGGGATCCCAAAGCTACAGAGGTTATGAAACTTTACGAAAAGTATCTGCCAGAATATGCAAATCAGGAAATTTCTGCAGATCAGGCGCGGGAAGCCTGGCTTGTAAAGCTTCACGGCTGCAAGGATGCGTGGAAGGGTATATCACCTGTGATCGCGCCAAAGGAAGAACTGGAGGCTGTGCCCAGGGATAACATCTATGTATTTGATGTAGAGTCCGATTTTTCTGAATGGATGGAGGAAGATCCGGAGTCAGAAATTGGATTCTGTGCCAGCTTCGATGTGGCGCATTTGTGGAAGGCCCGAATGATTTCTCCCGAATTGCTGCACAACAAGTGGGCAGTTGAGGATGACAATGATGAAAAATGTATTCCCATAGGCGTGTACACCGGCGTTTGCGACAGCAACGGCTGGCCGATCACGGCTGTATGGGGTACAATTCGGGCTTCTGACATTGTGGCAGATGGGCAGTATCATTTGTATAAATTCCCGGATGTGGTAGCGGTTGCCAATGGTGGCAAGGGCGTTTTCCATATGTTCCGGGATTGGGCAATGGCGATCCACTCGTTGCCTTTGGAACTGAAACATCTGGAAGGAAAGAAAGTGGATTGCTACCTTTCTATGAAGGTTACCGGTGATGTGACTTGCAATGATCCTGAGAATTTGCCCGCATATGGCATAGATCAGATCTTTATTGCAGACAAAAATGCAGAATAAATGAATTATGGGGCCCGTTGCAAAAACGCAACGGGCCCCAAAGTATATATCAGTCAAATCCTTTTAAGCGTAAAACGGCAGATGCTGTTTTCAGCAGGTTCTACGGTAATGATACCGGGTGATTTCTGAGTCACCTTGCCGTATTCCACCGTATCCAATGCCCAGCCGTCCCGGACCGATAAGGTGCAGGCTTGCTCCGGACCGTAGTTCATTGCTACAACCGTGCAAGTGTTTTCGTCCATCGGATGTTCTGTTAAGCAGATGTCGGTACAGGAGCGGTCGATGATCTTCCGGTTTGCGCAAGCGCTGAACATCAGCTTATACAGTTTGTAATAGTCCGTATTTTCGTAAGCCCGGGGTTGGTCGGCTAATACAGCTTCCATAGGAAAGCTGAGGAAGTAGATCCGGCCTTTTCCATAGCTGTGGCAGGTAAAGGCAGCATTGCCGTCTGCTTCTATGCCAAGAACCTCGGCAGCCGGTGTTGTCAGCTTCAGCTGCCGATCATTGCGCAGCACAAGCCGAGCGCCTATACAGGGTAAATCAACGGTTACTTGTGCTTCCTGACGCATATGGTTACAGATGACCTTCATACCGGTGATTTTTTCAAAATTCGCCAAAATAGCATCTTGCCAGGAAATATACAAAGTTGCGCCATCTTCTACTTTTTTCAATAAATGGTTCCAGGTTCTTTTCGGTATGGCGTCACCGGAGAGGGAGGGGAGTAGGTAGGCAGGACTGTCTGGCAGAATTCTTTCACCATCTGCATACTGCACATCCAAACCTGCTTGCTTGCACAGCAGGTTTACAGCATAAGCAACTGCCCAGGTATCCTGATTTTTAGACAGGATACAGCATACATCCTGCTGATAGGCAGGCAGGGGCTTCTGCTCTGACAGGAATTTTTGAAAGTTCAAAAGCTCCTGAACCAAGGGCTTTGCAGAGCCGTCGCTACGCAGAAGTCCCAGCTCCTGCTCACAGGCGCACCAGTCGTATGGTGGGTAAGGTAGCTGCTCCTGATCAAAGGCGCACCACCATAAAAGACCGGGGAAACCGTGGATCCACAGGGCGTACAGGTTTGCTTTAAGATATTTTGCTACAGTCTCATCGCAGCCCAGGCTGTTGCCCAAGTGACCAATTTCTTCACACAAACAGGGTTTTCCGCTGATATGTGTGTAGTAAATGGATTCTGTGGTGGCGTGAAGCTTGCTGCGCATTGTTATATATCCATCCACATTGCAATGGGGTACAAAAGGCGCATAGGGATGAACCGTAAGCACATCGCATATTTCGCCTGCCTCAGCAATGGTGATACCCAAGCTGCCCTCAATGGACAGTCCGTGGATACCGGCATAAACAGGACGGGTGGCATCTGCGCTGCGGATGGCACCGGCAATATTGCTGAGCCATACATAATAATTACCCTGCTTCCAGTCGTCATCGGCGAAGCTCATCACATTGGTTTCGTTGCCCGCTTCCCAGGCAACGATGTTGTCAAAACCCTTGAAACGGTCTACAAAATAGCGGACAAAGCGCAGTTCCCACTTGATCGTTTCATAATCAGAAATGGGATTGCGTGCCTCAAAGGCAGGGGGAAAGAACATACGGCCACTCATCCAACCGGTAATCAGCGGGACGATCAATTTCATATTATATTGCTTCGCCAAAAGCACAAATTCTTCAAAACGGCTGATCATTACGGGATCAACACCGGCAAGACCTTCCGGTGTTGTGGGGTCTATTGCTGTGTCACCATTTCGGATCTCATAATAACCGTTTCCCTTAATATAGCTCAAGGGCTGAAAATCAGACCAAAGGGGGAACACACGAAGCACTTTTATCCCGCTGCGTGATAATCGCTGCATATCTTCTTCAACAATTTTTTTGTTCCAATTGCGCCACATATAAATGCCGGCGTGGGATGCCCAATAATTACATCCAAGAAAAAACTGCATAGCTATTCCTCCTCAGTATCTTATTTTGTCTGAGTTTTGCGGTATTGGGTGGGTGTTTTGCCAGTATGCTTTTTAAATATGTTGTAGAAGTAGGAAATATTTGCATAGCCGCATTTCTGGGAAATTTCGTTGAGGGGTAAGCTGGTGCTTAAAAGCAGTTCTTGCGCATGCTCTATACGGGTTTGATTTAAAAATACAGAGAAAAGCTGACCGGTTTCCGTTTTGAACAGCTGACCTAAATATGCGGCGTTGATGTTCAGGTCGCAGGCCATTGTTTTCAAGGAAATATCCTGTGCGAAGTTCTTTTTGATGTGCATTACAGCACGGGCAATGCAAGGGGAGTAGTGCAGATTTTTGGCTTCCAGCTCCTCGATGGCTGCAGCAAGGAAATTTTTCATCCAGAAGTGCAGCTCATATACATCCTGGAAATTGAGGATCTGGTAAAAAAGCCCAGCGCTGTCATTGATGATCTTGGAAATGTTGATGTTGTAGTCGCGCATAACATTGATGATATACACTACAAGCTCAACGATCAGATTTCGCTGAATTGCGGGAGATTGGTTGCACCCAAAAAAGAGGTTATCAAAATACTCAAGACAGCCTGCGTAATCCTGATGCAGCATCATCTGTTTGAATTTTGGATCAATGAAAAAAGTTTGATCTGCACCGCTTGGAATGGGAGACGAGTTTGCAATATGTGTGTAGGAAGGGTCCTTCTTTTCGGCGGAATACTCCAAATGGAGCTTTTGAACAGTATTGAGTATTGTTTCTGAGAGGATCTGCGGATCAAGGGGTTTCAACAAGTAATTCTCTATCCCCAAAGGAATCACTTTTTGTACACAATCAAAGTCTGCATACTCTGCCGTGATAATGCAGTGCACATTTGTATAACTCAAACGGATCTGACGCAGCAGCTCAATGCTGTCCATGGACGGGCAGTGCATATCCAAAATAAGAATATCTACAGAAGAATTTTCCAAAAAAGGAAGAACATTTTTACTGTCGCACAAAGCGTCCACGATCTGCAAATGACTGCTTTGCAGGGCAATCACGGCGGTGAGGGTATTCAATTGATTTTGATCTTGGCTGACCATCAATACTTTATACATATCCTTCAACCTGCCTTATATCTTTTTTGAGGGCGGAAAATGTGACAGAAAATTTTGAAACAAATATCCAATATGCAATTATTTTATCTAATCATAATTTTATTCTTTTTTTGACGGAAAGTCTTGTTCGATTTTGCTATAAAATAGGACAAAATTCCTTTTTTGGGAAAAATATCAATGATTATTGCATAAACATATAAATTTTAGACTTGCAGAAAAAAGACCGGATTGTAAAATAGATTTATATAGAAGGAGTTTTTAGTAGGGAGGGGAAACGATGATCAAACTGAATGAATTGCTTTTAGGACACTGTCCCAGTTACTTAACACCGCTGTTTTGGCTTCATGGTGAGGATGAAGCGGTGCTGCGTCATATGATCGGCCAAATGCAGGAAAATGGCATTGGCGAATTTGTGGTAGAGTCCAGACCCCACCCGGATTTTTTGGGCGATAGATGGTGGCAGGATGTGGATGTGATCCTTGACGAAGCCAGGAAACGGAATATGAGGATCTGGTTTTTTGATGACCGGAAGTTTCCCAGTGGCTTTGCCGCCGGATTTGTCCGGGATGAGCATCCGGAATATCTGAAGATCTATTTGGATGAACGGCATCTCGATGCAGTAGGTCCGCAGGCAGATACTTCTGTTTATATCGATGCCTGGGTGGAAAATGGCGAAGAATTGATCACTGTGGTGGCAGCACGCCGCGCAGACGGTTGCGATAAGCTTGATCCTGAGAGTCTTACAGATATTACCCACTGTATTTCAGACGGAATGCTGCTTTGGGATGTTCCGGAGGGAAACTGGCGGATATTTATTCTGGTTGCCACCCGTGATGGCGGTGAGGAGCATACCCGGGATTATTTAAATCCGCTGGATCCGGAGCCGGTTGGGGCATTTCTGAAATATGTATACGAAGCCCATTATGCCCATTATAAAGAGGAATTTGGAAAAACCATTGCAGGCTTTTTCACTGATGAGCCCCGCTTCGGCAATGCTGAGTCCTACGACTGGACGCTGGGCTCTACCGATGGATGGAAAGGCTACAGCCGCCCCAAGATGGTGCTGCCCTGGTCCAATACGCTGCTGGCGCAGCTGCAGGAGCAGTGGCAGGGGGATGTAAAAGTGATGCTGCCGGCGCTGTGGTATGATGCAGGTCCTAAAAGCGCAGATCTGCGTTACATCTTTATGGATGCGGTCAGCACCCGGTTTGCAGTCAATTACACCCAGCAGATCGGTGATTGGTGCCGGGCACACAATGTAAAATATATGGGGCACCTAATCGAGGAAAACGGCGCTCACGCCCGATTAGGCTACGGAGCTGGTCACTTCTTCCGCTCTATCCGCGGACAGGATTATCCCGGTTTGGATCTGATCCATCAGGTTTGGCCCGGTATGACAGAAGGTCGTTTCAGTTCTCAGGTGGGCTATCTGGATGCTGACTTTTTCTATTGGGGCATTACAAAAATGGCGGCTTCAGCCGCTCATATTCACCACCCTGACAGTGGAATCACCATGTGCGAGGTCTTTGGCGCTTATGGTTGGCAGGCTGGCCTGAAGCTGATGAAATGGCTGACAGACCATATTTGCGTCCGGGGCGTGAATCTACTGGTGCCCCACGCTTTTTCTCCCAAGGCCTGCGACTGGGATGCGCCGCCCCATTTCTATGATCGGGGTCTGAATCCCCAGTGGCGGTACTTCCATATCTGGTCTACCTATGCCAACCGGGTGTGCCACCTGCTCAGTGGAGGAACCCATATCGCAACAGCGGCGGTTCTGTATCATGCAGAGGCGGAGTGGGCAGGCGCGTATATGCCCTTTGAGAAGCCGGTCAAGGCGCTGGCCAAATGGCAGATCGACTGCGATGTGGTGCATGTGGACAGCTTTACAGAGGATGATACTGTAAAAATTGAAAACGGCTGCCTGAAGATCGGCGGCGAGCAGTACCGGGTAATGATCGTTCCTTATGCGGAAAAATTGCCGGAAAAAATGCTCAAGAGCTTGAAAATTATGGCAGATGCGGGTGTGCCGGTGTTTTTCATGGAGGACTATCCTGTAGGAAGTCCAAATCAAACACAAGAAGGCATTACACTTTTAGCTGCCTTGAAAAATCATTCGTTGGTGAAGGTCTGTTCCTGCGAGCAGCTTGCAGAGGAGATCCGGAAGCTGGATGTTCAGGATGTGACCGTACCCAACGAGGAAACATTCCTGCGTTGTTATCACTACAGCCATCCGGATGCTCAGGTGTATTTTATAACCAATGAGGGGATCAGCAATGCAATTTGCACAGAGTTGACCCTGAAAGGCTCAGGAATCCCGGTGCTGTACGATGCGATGGATCATATGTTTTATAGTCCGGCATACAGTGATGACGGCGAAAAGCTAACAGTATCTGTTGCTTTGCAGCCCTATGAATCCAGATTCCTGATCGTGCTGCCGAATGAAGCTGCAGTAAAAGATCTGCCCTTACAAAAGCAGATTTCTTATCTGGAGCAGCCGGTGTTGACACTGGAGCAGGACGGTTGGAGTATATCCACTTCCAAGGCGCCGGATGTGCACCGTTTCTATCCCCAAAACGGGCTGACGCAGCTTGGAAATGCAACTGTACCCGGAAAACTGCCTTCCTTTACCGGTACGATCCGGTATGAAAAGACCTTTGAACTGAAGGACCTGCCGGAAGCAAAGCAGATGCTTTTGAATTTGGGCAGAGTATACGAAACCGCAGAGGTTTGGATCAACGGTCAGCTTGTGGGCGCAAAGATCGCACCGCCTTATTGCTTCCGGATCGATTCTTATCTGTACAAAGGCACCAATACCATTTGTGTGGATGTGACCAACACTTTGGCGAAGGAACGGGGCAGAAACCTTTTGGATCGGGATATGATTCAGGAACCTTCCGGTCTGATCGGCCCTGTCCAGCTGTTGCGTGAGGTATAACAAATTAAAGCCCATAAGCAGGCTTTTCGTCAAGTGAGAAAGTGTTCCTAAAATGGAAAAAATACACAAGGAGATAAATATGAAAAGTATCCCAAGACGGATTTTAACTATACTGTGTATCATCGGGATTCTGCTGTCTGTTGCTGTTGTGATGGATTTTTCATTCCCGGTATCAGCCGCAGAGGAGGGATTAGATCTCTGCGCTATGCAGATTGTTGTGCCCGATGATGCAACATTGGTTGAAAATACAGCGGCGCAGGAGTTGCAAACTTATCTTCATAAAATCACCGGCATCAAGCCGGATATCCATACAGAGCGTCAGCACAGCGGTGCAGGCATTTATGTGGGTGCTACCAATTGCGCTGCTGAAAATTCCATCACTTACCCCATAGAAGGTGATGAAAAGGAAGAAGCCTGGGCAATCAAGGCGATTGGAGGCAATCTGTTTTTATGCGGCGCACCCGGCAGAGGACCGCTTTACGCGGTATATCATTTGCTGGAGGATGTACTGGGTGTTCGCTGGTGGAATATGTGGGAGGAATATGTACCCACAGGCGACGCCATCGTTGCTGCGGACTACGAAGACAGCGGTGTACCGGCTATGGAATACCGGGGCGCTTTTTACGGTGTGGAGGCTATAGCGGATTATACCTATTTTGTACGCAATCGACTGAATTCCAATTTAGATAAGATACCGGAGGAATACGGCGGTGCGGAGGAATACGGATATCCTGCACATGTGCATACTTTTAACCGGCTGTTTTCTGCGGTGGACTATGCCACCCATCCGGAATGGTTCTCTTTGATCGACGGCAATCGGGAAATGAACAGCCAGCTTTGTCTGTCAAACCAGGGGCTTCGGGCAGAATATGCCAAAAGACTGATTCAAAATGTTGCTGTAGATCCGGATGCGATTTATGCGGTATCTCCGGATGACAATACGAAGTTTTGCCAATGTAATGATTGTCAGAAAGAAATCGATACCCTGGGCCATTCCGGGTATGTACTGCGCTTCGTTAACGAAATGGCAGATGCTGTAAAAAATGCCGGATATACCCATAGCCAAATTGAAATGCTGGTATACTGGGTTTATTTGGAACCGCCCAAAGGCGATCTGGTTCCCGCGGAAAATGTTCTGCTGCGTTTTGCGGATAACTATGCGGATCTGCTGCACGGCCTTGATCACCCAAACAATGCTGATACACTGGAATATCTGAAGACCTGGATGGATCTGAGCAGTAATGATGTCTATTTTTGGCAGTATGTGGTGGTATACCTGGAAAACGGTGTTTTTCCCTCTATGTTCCACTACGGCGACGATTTTACAATGCTGCAGGAAATGGGCGTCAACGGCTGGTTTGCGGAGCAGGAGCAGTGCATCAATGTGGATTTCTGGGATATGAAGCTGTGGCTGATTGCCAAGCTGATGGAAAACCCGGTCAGCGGCGAAGAATATGCTGCGCTGATGGATGAGTTTATTTACGGCTATTACGGTGAAGAAGCCGGCAAGTATATTCGGGAATACCTGTACTATATGCACGAAAGAGCAGAACAAACCGACCTGCATCAAAGCTTTGGAACAAGCATCATCGGCGCAGAATGGCTGACATTGCAGGATATTGTTGCAGGCAATGACTATTTTGAAAAAGCCTTTGCAGCTGCAAATGGTGATGAAACACTTTTGCGCCGCCTGCGGGCAGCAAGAAGCGGCTTAGACCGGGTGATCCACGAAAACTTCGGCTATTGGAAAAAGCAGGCAGAAGATGAAGGGATGAGCCTGCCTTTTACAAAGAGGGAAGTGGGTAAAAGGATCTATCAGACCATGACAGAGCAGATCCAGCTGCGTGGTGCGTATGACCCGGATATTACCAAGTTTTACAGTAAATACGACCAGCGCTATTCGCAGCAGCAGGTTGATCTGTCGGAACAGTATGAGAACGTGGCGAGGGAGCATATTTTGGATTACAATGCGGAAAGTTTGCGCCTGGCTTACGACTATACTGTGGTTACAGACCCCCAATCCGTAATGGGGAAGGCAGTATGCTGCAAGGCAGACAGCCGTTTGGCGGCAGGATCTTTTTCGCTGATTTTTCCCGAGGGAAGATCAATTCCCGTTGCTGCATATGACCCGGATAAATTGGGCGGTTCCGAGCATTACGAGATCGGTCAGATCTCTGCTGCTTCTATGTTGACCGACAGCGGCTATCAGCTCTACAGTATGCAATGGACAGTTCCTGCTATGAGTGACAACGCATATATCTATATGGTGTCGGACTGGGGTGTACAGAATCCCTTTATGGCGCAGGAATTGCAGGATTGGGTAGGACAGACTGTAGAAGTGGTCATATCCATGAGAGTTGAGGGGAATGTTGAAGGAAATGACCCGAACAATTATCCTGTTTATTATATTGACCGGATGTTTGTGGTGCCGCCGCAGACACTGCAGGACCACGATTATGAGCCCTATCCCGGCTGGACAGATGCAGATATATGTAAACTGGTCTGTACGGTATGTGGTGATGTGACGGAAAACGACCATTTGTGGGATGCCGGTGAGATCATTAAGAAACCTACTGCAAGAAAAGCAGGAGAAATAAAGTATACCTGCAGGGACTGCGGTATCACCAGAACAGATGCCGTTAGCAAATCATCCGGCTCGCAAAGCAGTTATACTATTTTACTGCTTGCGGCAGCAGTGGCAGTGAATATAGCGGCATTAGCACTGCTGGCAGTGGTGCTGCTGAAAAAACAGAAAAAAGACTGAATTGGCTAAAAAACCGCCCTGAGATTTACTTCTCGGGGCGGTTTTTGAAAATAACTATAAATTTTGGATAAATTGAAAATTATTTGACTATATGTGGGGCGTTAAATTGTGTAAAATGACAGGGTATAGTGTATAACTGTATCAAACGGAATACACAAAAGGAGGAACATCATGAAGGACTTTGGCAAACGTATATTGAGTATGCTGTGCGCGGTTGCGATCGTGTTATCTATGATCGCAGGCGTGGAGTTTACACTCCCTGCGAAGGCAGCAACCGACGGACTGTCCCTCTCCGGTGTGCAGATCGTTGTGCCCGCCACCGCTACATCGGTGGAGCAGACGGCAGCAACGGAGCTGCAGACCTACCTGTATAAGATTACGGGCGTACAGTCTGTGATTACGGAAGAAGGCAAGCAGCAATCCGGCGCGGCGATTTTTATCGGCAACACAGCCCGGGCGCGGCTTGCAGGCGTTTCTTATCCCACAGAAGGTGACGAAAACGGCGAAGCCTGGGCAATTCAGCTTGTGGGCGAGCGGCTGTTTTTGGTAGGTGCTGCTACCCGTGGACCTCTGTATGCGGTGTATCATCTTTTGGAAGATGTATTTGGTGTACACTGGTGGAATATGTGGGAAGAAGAAGTTCCCAAGGGCGATGCGGTTGTACCTACGGACTATGCGGACAGCGGTGTTCCTGCTATGGAATACCGTGGCGGTTTTTATAGCATCAATGCCAACGCCGAGTATACATACTTTGCCCGTAATCGGATGAATTCCAATCTGGGCAGTTTCCCCAGCAGCTACGGCGGTCAGGAAAACTACGGTGATCCTGCGCATGTGCATACCTTTAACCGGTATTTCACCGATACGGATTTTGCGTCCAACCCGGAATGGTTTTCTCAGGTCAGCGGCAGCAGAGTATCTAACGGCCAGCTGTGTTTGACCAATTCCAGTCTGAAAACAGAATTTGCCAGCAGATTGATCGCTAATGTGGCAAACGATCCGGACGCGATCTATTCTGTGTCCCCCAATGATAACACCAGCTTCTGTGAGTGCAGCAGCTGCCAAAGCCAGATCAGTACCTACGGCTACTCCGGCTATGTGCTGAACTTTGTCAATGAAATGGCAAATGCGGTTGCCGATGCCGGTTATACCGATGCAACTATTGAGATGTTGGTCTATTGGGCCTATATAGCACCACCTTCAGGCGGCGTGGTTCCCGCAGACAATGTGAGCATCCGCTTTGCAGATAACTATATCGACCTGCTGCACGGTTTGGATCATGCCAACAATGCAGATACTTTGGCCAATATTCAGAGTTGGATCAACATCAGCAGCAGCGATGTATACTACTGGCAGTATGTTGTGAACTACAACAATAACGGCGTTTTACCTACCATGTTCTATTACGGCGACGATATGGTGCTGCTGCAGGAAATGGGTGTTAACGGCTGGTTTGCCGAGCAGGAGCAGTGTATCAACGCAGACTTCTGGGATATGAAGCTGTGGCTGATCGCCAAGCTGATGGAAGAGCCTGTCAGCGGTGATGAATACGCTGCACTTATGGATGAATTTATCTATGGCTATTACGGTGAGGAAGCCGGTCAGCATATCCGTGATTACCTGTACTATATGAACGGCAAAGCGGAAGCAACCAGCACCGAGCAGACCTTCAGTACCAACATCATCACAGCAGATTGGCTGACGGTACAGGATATTATTGCAGGTAATGATTATTTTGAAAAAGCCTTTGCCGCTGCAAACGGCGACGAAACCTTGCTGCGCCGCCTGCGGGCAGCAAGAAGTGGCCTTGACCGTGTGATCCACGATAACTTTGTTTCCTGGAGTACAAAGACTGCATCTGCCGGTCTGACACTGCCCTTTACCGCCCGGGAAGTGGGCGAGCGCATCTATCAGACTATGACAGAGCAGATCGCAATGCGTGGCAGCTATGATCCGGATTATCCCAGATTCTATACTGCTTATGAGAATAAGTACGGTGAAAATAAGTTTGCATTGCCTTCTGAGCTCAGCGGCTATGCCCGTGAGCACGTTTTAGAATACACAGCCGAGAATTTCCGTACGGCTGATATTGGAAAAATCGTTGATGACAGCGACTCTGTTACGGGCAAGGCGTTCTATTTAGACACCAGCGGTATGTCTACAGTCAACTCTACCCAAAGAGCTGTGATGAAGGAGATCACAATTAAAGCTTATGATCCTTCCGGCAGTACCAACAACGGTATCCGGAGCATCGGCTCAATAACTTCTAAGAATCTGACCCTCAACAGTGGCTATAAGCTCTATTCTGTGGATTATACTGTTCCCAGCGACATGGGCAATGATGCCAATGACTATGTCTATCTTTTTGAAAATTGGAGTCTGCAGATCCCTGTTATGAAGCAGGATTTGAATATGCTGATAGGCAAGACCGTGCGGATTTATATCTCTGTCAAGGCTGTTGGCAGTCTGTCTTACAGCACATATTTCAAGGGTCAGTATTATATTGACCGCATATTCTTATTACCTACCCCCGATCAGGCAAACCACAGCTATAGTGTTGCACCGTCTACCTACGGTGATTCCTGCAGAAGTGTATGCAGCGCCTGCGGAGATGTAGTTCTCAGCGCCCATAGCTGGGATGAAGGCGTTGTTACCAAAGAGCCCACATCTTCTGCAGAGGGCGAAATGCTTTATACCTGCACAGTATGCGGCGGCACAAAGACGGAAGCGATAGATAAGCTCGCCGATGTGTTTGACGGCATCCATGAGGGACACCGTTTGATCAGAGATTATTCTGCATTCAATACGGCACCCGACCAGGGCACCGACTATGTGGACGATACTGAGGCATACGGCGGTAAAGCAGTTTGCTACAGCAAGTCCACACTGGATGATAGCAGCTTTATTTCTATATACCGCTATGATGTAGCCAGCGGTTTGACCGATCCGGAACTAAAGATCGGCGGCCTGACTCGTGATGAGCTGGCAATCAATGACGGCTATCATGTCTATAAGTTTACCTATGCTGTTCCGGAAGCTACAACTGCCGGTAATGTGTTCTATATTATGAACAACTGGCAGCTGAACAGCTCTACATTCTGCGCTGATTTTGCTGATTATGCAGGCCAGACGGTAAATGTTTATCTGTCCATTAAGGTTACCGGTCCGGATACGAACGGTTACTACAGTATTTTTGTAGATCGCGTTGCGTTGGAAAGCCTGTGCGCCGATTATATGCAAGACGGTGTTTGCACAGTGTGCGGCAATACGGATAAACTGCTGAAAATGATCCCTGATGAGCATTTGGCGGTTATGGCAGATTACACCGCCTTCCCGGAGAAGGCAGAACAGAACACCAGCTATGTTGCCGATGAAGATGCATACAACGGTATGGCGGTCTGCCATCTTGATAACAATGTGGGTATTTCCATTACCCGCTATGACAGCGGTGTGGAGCAGAAGATCGGCACAATATCTTCTGATGCGCTGAAGATCGGTCAGGGTTATCAGATCCATAAGTTTACATTTAATGTTCCTGCTAATTCCACAAACGGAAACTTCTTGTTCATTATGTCCAACTGGCAGTTCCAGAGCACACAATTGTGCTATGATCTGGCAGCCTATGCCGGACAGACAGTGGAATTGTATATTTCCATGAAGGTCACCGGACCGGACAGCGACGGATATTATGCCCTGTATATCGACCGCGTTGCCATAGCAACGGTTTGTGATTATCAGGAAACTGAAACTGGCGTTGCCTGCGCGATCTGTGGTAGACTGGATGAGCTGCGCAGCATGATGGCAAAGGATCACGGAATTATCAGAGATTATTCCACATTCAATACAGACGCCAATGAGAAAACTGTATATGTAGATGATGATGAAGCCTTTGGCGGTAAGGCTGTATGCCACACTACTGCCAATCCGACGATATCCATCAACCGTTACGATGTGGGAAGCGGTTTGGGTGACGGACACGCCTCTTTGAAGATCGGCAGCTTGACGAAGGATGATCTGAAGATCGATTTAGGCTATCATATCTATCAGTTCACCTATGAAGTTCCTGCTGAAACAACTGCCGGCAATACCTTCTACATTATGCCCAACTGGCAGCTGAACAACTCCACATTCTGCGCTGATTTTGCTGCCTTTGCCGGCAAGACCGTGGAAGTGTACCTGTCTATGAAGGTGACTGCCAACGCCGATAGCACATATTCTATCTATGTGGATCGTGTTGCGTTGGAATCCCATTGTGAGGATCATGCCGATGAAAATGGTATTTGTACCATTTGCGGCAAGGCGATAGATGGACTGCATACCCACAGCTGGGGCTATGCGTACACTAATGAGCAGCAGCACACCTGCACCTGCTCTACCTGTGGCGCACAGCAGATGGAAGACCACAGCTGGGATGATGGCGTTGTTACACAAGAGCCCACATGGGCTGCAGAGGGTGTGAAAACCTATACCTGCGCAGTCTGCAAGGGCACAAAAACAGAAGCGGTCGAAAAGCTGCCGGCGCCTGTAAGTACCTGGAATTTGGTGCTCGATGGCAATATCGGTGTAAACTTTGTGATGAATGTTTCTCAGACCGATGTGGTTGCTGTAACTGTAAATGGGGAAGCTGTGGAAACACAGATCGTTGACGGTACGGTTTCCGTTGAACTGGCTGCTGCGCAGATGACTGATGTGATCGCTATTTCTGTTAACGGTGTGGCACTGCCCAACACCTACTCTGTCCGCGGCTATGCTGACTACATCCTGGAGGAAGCTAACGGCTATGACGATGCTACCAAGAATTTGGTGAAGGCAATGCTGGTTTACGGCGGCGCATCTCAGACCTATTTCGGCTATAACACCGAATCTTTGGCAAGCGATGGCATCACAGTTACACCTGTGCAGCCCGAGGGCGACAGCAATGTTACACTGGAAGACAGTCTGGATGCTCTGAACTTCTACGGCGCATCCCTGAGCCACAGAACCAAGACAGCTGTGCGCTTCTACTTTACCGGCGATGTGACCAACCTGAGCTTTGCTGTCAACGGTGAGACCGTCAAGGCTGTGGAAAAGGACGGCAAGTACTATGTGGAGATCGCTGACATCAATCCGCAGGACATCGGTAAGACCATTACGGTTACGGTTACCGATGGTACGGATACATTGACAGTTGGCTACAGCCCGCTGAGCTACATTGTCCGTATGTATAACAAGGCAGATTCCTCTGCTAATACCAAGAGCCTGGTTCAGGCACTGTACGGCTACTATTTGGAAGCTGTCAGCTACACTGTTGAATAAACACTTCAAAGGGAGGGGCATCACCCCTCCCTTGTGTTTGTATATATGCCAATCGTGAAAATTATTGTATATCGTGCGTTAGCACGATATACAATTGACAATTATGGTGTCCGTTTTGCGGACTATTTTAAATTATTTCCGAAGGAAATACATTCATTGTCAACTGTCCATTGTCCATTGTCAATTAGCGCGTCAGCGCCATAAATTCTGATGTATATACTGAAGGAATCGAGCCTTAAACAGGCTTGTGAAAAATAACTATAATTTGTATATAATTTGAAAATTATTTGACTATATTTACAAAACTGCATTGTGTAGAATAAATAAGTAGCATTGTGTAATAAAAATCAATTGAAAATGCTCAAATATAAAGGAGGATCATTATGAAATTTGTTGGAAAACGCACATTATGCTTGCTGTGCACACTGGCAATGCTTCTGTCTATGATGGCAGTTGTTGCATCCGGTGAATCTACAGCGGAGGCGGTCAGCTCGTCCGTGCTCGACACGATTCCTGCAGGACACGTGGCTGTTGTAAGAGATTACACCGCCTTCCCGGAAAATGCGGAGCAAAATACCAGCTACGTAGCTGATTCGGATGCCTACAACGGTATGGCTGTTTGCCACAAAGAGGATAATGTCAATATCAACTTTGCTCGCTATGATGCCAATTGCTCCGTAACAGAGCAGAGCATTGGTAGATTGTCTGAGACTGATCTAAAGATCAATGAGGGCTACCAAGTTCATAAATTTACATTCGCAGTTCCTGCTGATTCCACGCAGGGTAATTTGGTATTCATCATGGGCAGCTGGCAGTTCCAAAGCAATCAGCTGTGCTATGATTTGGCTGCCTATGCCGGCAAGACTGTAGAAGTGTATCTGTCTATGAAGGTCACAGGTCCGGCTGACGGCCTGTACAGCCTGTATGTAGACCGCGTGGTGATTGCAACTACCTGCAGCTATGCGGATAATAACGGTGTCTATTCTTGCTCCGTTTGCGGTAAGGAAGCAGATATAATAGAGGCGCTGGGTGCTACAGGACATGCTTATACGCAGTATGTGGCCGACACCTTTTTGGAGGGCAAGGTATCCGATCCGGATGCTTACGCCAGCAGTCTGACGGTAACAGGCGCAGCCTGTGACCTGACTGCCAAGCCTTTGGGTTTCTATATATATGCCGGTGGTTCGGATGTTTTGCTGGATACCATTCCTAACAGTGAAATTAAGCTCAATCAGGGATATCAGATCTACAAAATGTCTGCCACGATTACATCGAATATGGAAAATGCATGGGGCACTTACTTCTACCCCAGCAGCGGCTGGATCATTATTAACCAGAATTGTATTCCCACAATCAATGAATATGTTGGAAAACAGGTTGATATCTATGTTTCCATGAAAGTTGAAGGCACATTGAATAACGCGACCTGCTATGTTGACCGAATCGTTTATGCCGATCCTTGTGAGAATAACTATGTTAACGATTTCTGCAGTGTTTGTGGCAAGGCCTACAGTTTGACCTTCTATGCAGATGACTTCAATCTGCCTTATTCTCCTACTGACTCCGTTGTGGAGGATGCTGACTCTGCTTACGGCAAGGCTGCCAAGCTCAGCTATGAAGCCCGTAATGCAACCGGCGATGCCGGTCTGGTCAATTCTGTGATCTTCGGCGAATCAGAAAGCCTGGAACTGCGCAATAACAGCGATCAGCTGCTGGGCAGCAAGCCCTATGCAACACTGACGAACAATGCGCTAAAGGGCACTTATGTTACATATAAGTTCGAAGATGTCAATCTGACCGATGCTAACTTTATGTTCCTGTTCAGCTGCTGGGGCTTCCAGGTCAAGCTGGAGAATTATAAGTCCGTTCTGAGCGGTAAGACCCTGAATGTTTATGTATCTATGAAAATCGAGGGCGACATCGGCGTTGCACCTACCTACTACATTGATATGGTGCAGATCAGCGCTGAAGACCGTGAAGTGGACGAGAATGATCCCATACCCGTCAATATGACCTTCCTGGCAGATGATTTCACACTGCCCTATGCACCTATTGATAGTTTCGTTGATGATGCTGCTTCTGCTTACGGCAAAGCTGCGCTGCTCAGCTATGAAAACCGTAAGGGTGATTCCGGTCTGGAAAATTCCGTGCTGCGTATTGCAACACAGAAGCTGGAAATGTACAACTATTACAATGAGACCGATACATATGTACCTATTGGTACAGTGTCTATCGGCAGAATGAACCACTATTCCGGCGACGGCTATGTGGACTACACATTCCGGAATGTAGTGCCCGTTCCCACAGATGCAAACTGCTTTATGTATCTGTTCTCTTGCTGGGGCTTCCAGGTGAAGCTGTCTGCGGCACAGAGAACGCAGCTGGTTGGAAAAACTGTTGATGTGACCCTGTCTATGAAGGTAGAGGGCAATGTCAGTGAGAATCCCAGCTACTACATCGATTGCATCAAGATCACTGAGGCGTCCGGCGATGTATGCGCCCACGGTGATACCGGCGTAGGCCTGGTCAGTGAAAACGAGCACGGCACCGAGTGCTACCTGTGCGGTGAAGTGCTGTCCACTGAAAACCATACTTATGACGACGGTGTTGTAACTTTGGAGCCCACTGTGGATGCTGAAGGCGAAAAGGTTTACACCTGTACTGCTTGTGGCTACACCATCACAGAAACTCTGCCGAAGATTGTTGTTCCCGCAAAGAGCTGGAATCTGTCACTGGATGGCAATATTGCAATGAACTTCGTACTGAATGTGACCGCCGAGGAGGCTGCAACTGCTACAGTTGATGTTATCGTTAACGGCAACACCACCACCAGCAATGTTGCTGATCTGCAGGTCGGTGAGCAGTATCTTCTGGAGATCGAACTGGCCGCTGCCCAGATGAATGACGCAGTGACCGTTGCGCTGAATAAAAACGGTGAAGTTTACTCCAAGGATTATTCTGTCCGCGCTTATGCTGACTATATTTTGGACGAAGCCAACGGCTACAACGATGTTACAAAGAATCTGGTGAAGGCAATGCTGGTTTACGGCGGCGCCTCTCAGGTGTGCTTCAACTATAATGCCAATGCACTTGCCAGCGACGGTATCAGCATTGAGTCTGTTGTAGTTCCCACTGAGGGCGGCGTATATGCCGTTAGCGGCGCTAACGATGCAGTAAGCTACTACGGCGCATCCTTGGTATATCGCAACAAGGTTGCTGTTCGCTTCTACTTCACCGGAAGCAGTGAAGGCATTGAAGGCGCAACACCTAAGGGTGATAAGTTCTATATCGAAGTAGCAGACATCAGCCCGCAGAACCTGGATAACGGTTTTACTGTGACTGTGGGTGAACTGAGTGTCACTTATTCGCCTATGGATTACATTATCCGTATGTACAACAAGGCAGATGTTGCCGAAAATACAAAGGCCATTGTCCAGGCATTGTATGACTACTATCTGGCAGCCGAAGCCTATATTGCTGCATAATAAAATAATCCGGTTTTTAACACGGGCGGATCTTCGGATCCGCCCGTTTCTCTTGAAAAAACCTATAATTATTATACAATTTGAATTTTATTGGACTATACATAAATATCGTTATTGTGTAAAATAGATAAGTAAAGATATACTCAGGGGTATATACCCTGACTCAGACAACGCAACAGGAGGAATAACGATGAAACAATTTGGAAAGCGTATATTGAGTATGCTGTGCGTTTTGACAATGGTAATGTCAAATATTGCAATGATTGTTCCCGGCACAAATGCCGAGCAGATCGCAGCTGCCAATGAAATCGACGGTATTTCCAGTGAGCATCTTATAAGCATCCGGGACTATTCCCATTTTGCTTATGATGCAAACGAGGGAACCAACTATGTAGACGATGCCGAGGCCTATGGCGGCAAGGCTGTCTGCTACAGCAGAGCAAATTTTGACGGCAATGACTTTATTGCGCTCCATCGCTATGAATCTGCAACCGGATCAGATGCATCTATTGCGCAGCTGTTCCTGGCGGATATGAAAGTCAATCAGGGGTATCAGGTTTATAAATTTGACTATGATGTTCCTGCAAATGCCACAGAAAACGGTGTTCTTTATATTATGCCCAACTGGCAGCTGAACAGCTCCCAGCTGTGTAAGGACTTTTATCCTTACGCAGGAAAAACTGTGGAAGTTTATCTGTCCATGAAGATTACCGGACCTGCCGCAGATGGCAAGTACAGTGTTAGTGTTGACCGTGTTGCACTGGCATCTGTGTGTAAAGATTACCCCAATGCAACACAGACTGTATGCAGCCTGTGCGGCAAGGAATTGGAGAGCGACAATACATCCGAGATCGTTTTCCTTGCTCAGGATATTACGATTCCGTATGCTTCATCCGGCCTGTGCGATTCCAAGGTGGACGACCCTGCTTCTGCCTATGGCAAGGCAATTAAGCTGAGCTATACAGAGCGGTACGCCACCGGTGATGCCGGTCTGTGGAGACCTATGCTGTACACTGAGCAGCAGGCAATGCTGATCTATGCCAACAACGGTTCTGATACCAGGATCGGTCAGATCACCGGCGTGGAGCTGGCAGAAAACGCAGCTGCAGGTCAGTATGTGACCTATACCTTCAAAAATTTGGATCTGAGCGGACAGAACTTTGTGTACCTGTTTGACTGGTCTGTGCAGACCCGTTTCAGCGCAGAACAGAAGGCGTTCTTTGAAGGCAAGCTGGTGGATATGACTGTTTCTATGAAGGTTACCGGCGATGTAACCGGCAGCGATACTGCCAATCCTCCTTGCTACTATATTGATTGCATCACCTACAAAGATGTAAATGCCCATTCCCATACCTGTGACAGCTACACCTACGAAAACGAGACACAGCATACCGGCATCTGTTCCGGCTGTGGCGAAACCGTAAAGGAAAACCATAATTGGGACGAAGGCGTTGTGACCGTTGAGCCTACTGTAGATCAGGAAGGCGAGAAGGTCTATACCTGCAGCGTCTGTAACGGCACCAAGAAAGAAGTGCTGGATAAGGTGGGAGAAACCCAGCTGAATCTGACCTTCCTGGCAGACGATATTACAATTCCTTATTCTACCTCCGGTTTGTGCGATTCCAAGGTGGACGATCCCGATTCTGCCTACGGCAAGGCTGTAAAGCTCAGCTATACAGAGCGGTACGCCACCGGTGATGCCGGTCTGTGGAGACCTATGCTGTACACTGAGCAGCAGGCAATGCTGATCTATGCCAACAACGGTTCTGATACCAGGATCGGTCAGATCACCGGCGTGGAGCTGGCAGAAAACGCAGCTGCAGGTCAGTATGTGACCTATACCTTCAAAAATTTGGATCTGAGCGGACAGAACTTTGTGTACCTGTTTGACTGGTCTGTGCAGACCCGTTTCAGCGCAGAACAGAAGGCGTTCTTTGAAGGCAAGCTGGTGGATATGACTGTTTCTATGAAGGTTACCGGCGATGTAACCGGCAGCGATACCAATAATCCTCCTTGCTACTACATTGATTGCATCAGCTATGCAGAAGCAGGGGCGCATACCCATACCTGCGAGTACACTTACTTGAATGAAACCCAGCATAGCGGCACTTGCTCCGATTGTGGTGAGCCTGTGGTGGAAAACCACAGCTGGGATGCAGGTGTTGTTACAATCGAGCCCAGTGTAGATCAGGAAGGTGAGAAGACCTTTACCTGTACAGTATGTGGTGGCACCAAGACGCAGAAGCTGGATAAGCTGGAGGATCTGGGATCCACGCTGACATTCCTGGCTGATGATATGAATGTCCCTTATTTCACAGCCGGTTTGTGCGATTCCAAGGTGGATGACTCTGATTCTTCCCATGGAAAGGCTGTGAAGCTGAGCTATGAAGAGCGGTACGCCACCGGTGATGCCGGTCTGTGGAGACCTATGCTGTACACTGAGCAGCAGGCAATGCTGATCTATGCCAACAACGGTTCTGATACCAGGATCGGTCAGATCACCGGCGTGGAGCTGGCAGAAAACGCAGCTGCAGGTCAGTATGTGACCTATACCTTCAAAAATTTGGATCTGAGCGGACAGAACTTTGTGTACCTGTTTGACTGGTCTGTACAGACCCGCTTTAACGACCAGCAGAAGGCATTCTTTGCAAGTAAAAAGGTGGATATGACCGTTTCTATGAAGGTCACCGGTGATGTGACCGGCAGCGATACCAATAATCCTCCTTGCTACTACATTGATTGCATCAGTTACACAGAGTCAGACGGGCATACCCATAGCTGCTCCGTCTACACATATCTGAATGTTACGCAGCACAGCGGTACCTGTACCGGCTGCGGTGAAACCATAAAAGAAAACCACACCTGGGATGCCGGTGTTGTTACGCTGAAGCCTACGGTGGAAAAAGAAGGCGAGAAGACATTTACCTGTAGCATCTGTAACGGCACCAGAATTCAAAAGATCGACAAGCTGGAAGATTTTGGTACGACCCTTACATTCCTGGCAGGTGATATGACTGCGCCCTATGCAGATACAGGTTTTTGTGACGCCAGGGTGGATGATCCCGATTCTGTCCACGGCAAAGCTGTGAAGCTGAGCTATGAAGAGCGGTACGCCACCGGTGATGCCGGACTGTGGAAGCCGATGTTGTACACTGAGGAGCAGGCAATGCTCATTTATGCCCACGATACAGGCGATATCCGTCTGGGCATGATCACCGGCGCTGAGATGGCAGAAAATGCTGCTGCCGGTCAGTATGTAAAATATGTATTCAGCAATCTGAATCTGAGTGGCAAGGACTTTGTCTATTTGTTCGACTGGTCCGTGCAAACCCGTTTCAGTGAGGCACAGAAGTATTTCTTCTTAGATAAGCTGGTGAATATGACCGTATCTATGAAGGTCATCGGTGATCCCAGTGGTGCAGATACTTCCAAGCCTCCGGTTTACTATATCGATTGTATCAGCTACGAGATCGTTGGCGAAGAACATACACACAGCTATACAAATGGCGCTTATGTAGATGAAAATCAGCACAGTGTTACCTGTACCGGCTGTGGTGAGACTGTAAAGGAAGACCACAAGTGGGATGCCGGTGTTGTTACTGTGGAGCCTACCGCCAAAAAGGAAGGCGAGAAGACCTTTACTTGTACCGTCTGTGGCGGCACCAAGATTCAAAAGCTGCCGAAGAAGAATGATAATGCGCTGATCTTCCTGGCAGGCGATTTGACTGTCCCGTACGCTGAATCCGGCTTGTGCGATGCTAAGGTCAGCGATCCCAAATCCAAGTACGGTATGGCGGTGAAGCTGAGTTATGCAGAGCGGTATGCCACCGGTGATGCCGGCCTGTGGAAGCCGATGCTGTACACCGAAGAACAGGCAATGCTGATCTATGCCAACGATGGCAGTGATGTCCGTTTGGGTATGATTACCGGCGCTGAGATGGCAGAAAATTCGAAAGCCGGAAAATATGTAACCTACAAATTCAGCAAACTGAACCTGACCGGTAAGGACTTTGTTTATCTGTTTGACTGGTCTGTACAGACTCGGTTTACCGATGAACAAAAGGAATTCTTTACGGATAAGCTGGTGAATATGACCGTGTCCATGAAGGTCGTTGGTGATCCCAGTGGCGCAGATGCTTCCCAACCTCCTGTTTACTATATTGACTACATTATATATGAGGTGGTTGGTGAAGAGCATATCCACAGATACACCGAAGGTACCTATCTGAATGAAAACCAGCATAGTGCAGTTTGTGCCGGTTGCGGAGAAAAAACAAAAGAAGACCACAAGTGGGATGCCGGTGTTGTTACTGTGGAGCCTACCTCTAAAAAGGAAGGCGAGAAGACCTTTACCTGTACCGTCTGTGGCGGCACCAAGATTCAAAAGCTGCCGAAGAAGAATGATAATG
>CAZLLC010000001.1:48013-55475 GCA_964560245.1 uncultured Oscillospiraceae bacterium
TGTGCGATGCTAAGGTCAGCGATCCCAAATCCAAGTACGGTATGGCGGTGAAGCTCAGCTATGCAGAGCGTTATACTACTGGCGACAGCGTTTTGTACAATGCTATGCTTTATACCGAAGAACAGGCAATGCTGCTGTATGCCCACGGTGAAAAGGATATCAATCTGGGTATGATTACCGGCGCAGAGATGGCAGATAATGCCAAGGACGGCAAGTATGTAACTTATACCTTCAAGCATCTGGATCTGGACGGACAGGACTTTGTATATCTGTTTGACTGGGCAGTTCAGGCACGCTTTAGCGATGAGCAGAAGGCATTCTTCGTGGAAAAATGGGTGGATATGACTGTTTCTATGAGAGTGACCGGCGATGTGACAGGCAACAATGAGAAAAAACCGCCTGTGTACTACATCGATTACATCAGCTTTAAGGTTGTTGGTGAAAACCATACCCACAGATACACGGAAGGCACCTATGTGGACGATGATCAGCACATCGGTACTTGCACCGGTTGCGGTGAAAAAGTAAAGATGGATCACGAATGGGATGAGGGTGTTATCAAGGTTGAGCCTACCGAAGAAAAGGAAGGCAAAAAGGTTTATACCTGCAGCGTATGTAAGCACACCAGAACCCAGATCCTGAATAAGGTGACGAAGGACGAGATCGATGAGATTCCTGAGGAGCATCTGGTTAGCCTGAGAGACTACTCTTCCTTCGCTATGGATGAAAACGAAGGTACATTCTATGTGGAAGATGCAGACGCCCATAACGGTATGGCTGTATGCTACACCGGCGCAAAGCTGTCCGAGCATCCCTTTATCACGATCAACCGTTATGACATCGCCAGCGGTTTGGAAGACGGAGATCCGGCGCTGAAGATCGGCGGTCTGTCCCTTTCTGAAGTGAAGGTCAATAAGGGTTACCGTGTTTATAAGTTTACTTATAATGTTCCCGAGGAAACCACAGAGGGCAATACATTCTACATTATGTCCAACTGGCAGCTCAACAGCGCTCAGTTCTGCGCAGACTTCGCTGCTTACGCAGGCAAGACTGTGGAAGTATACCTGTCTATGAAGGTCACCGGACCTTCTGAGGACGGCCTGTACAGCGTATTTGTAGACCGTGTTGCGCTGGCATCTGCTTGTTCAAACTATGCAGGTGAAGATGGCGAAACCTGTACCTTATGTGGCGGCTCTTTGCTGGAGCAGCCTGCCCAAATGCCCATCACCATTCTGGCTGAGAATTTCCTGCTGCCTTACGCACCTACCGATTCTGTTGTGGAAGATCCCGATTCCAAATACGGTTGGGCTGCGAAGTTCAGCTACAAGGATCGTGCCGCCACAGGCGATAAGGGTCTTTGCAACTCTATGATCCGTGACAATGGTTTGTCACTGGGTATGTATACCTATGACGGTGAGGAAAACCACCTGGTAGGTAGAATTACCTTGAATCAGCTGCGGAATAATTCTTATGCAGAAAAGTATAAAACTTATACATTCTGGAATGTGGCGTTGATCCCGGAAAATAGCGATGACTTTGCATATATGTTTGACTGCTGGGGCCTGCAGCTGCGCTTTGATGAGAGCCAGCTTATGGCGCTGCGCGGCAAGCGGGTGGATGTTACCGTATCTCTGAAGGTGACCGGTAATGTTTCCAGCACCTATAATGCGCCTTCCTACTATATCGATTACATCCAGATCGCAGAAGCTTCCGGCAGAGGCTGCGGTCACGAGGACAGCACCTGGACATTTGTGGACGATAAAGTACACAATTTTGCCTGCGCTATCTGCGGTCAGACCTGGGACGAAGAGCATACATGGGGCGAAGGTGCTGTTGTCGAAGGTATGCCTGAAGGCATGCTGATGTACACCTGTACCGGTTGCGGCAAGTCTGCGATCCGTGGCGAAGAGGCACTGCCGATCGTATTCCTGGCTGAAAACTTCTCCCTGCCTTACGGCGTAGCATTTGGCTGCGATAAGGTGATTGACGATCCGGACTCCCGGTTTGGAAAAGCTGCAGTGATCAGCTACGCCGACCGTTTGGCCACCGGCGATAAGGGTCTGTATGAACAGCTGATCAAGGTTGCTGGACAGGAGCTGCGTCTGTATACCTGCAACGGTTCTGACAGTAAGCTCATCGGCGGCATTGACGGCGCCGACCTGCTTCAAAATGCCAAGGGCGGCAAATATGTGACCTATGAGTTCAAGGACATCAAGGTGACAGACATCAGCTTCATCTATATGTTTGAATGCTGGGGTCTGCAGGCACGCTTCTCTCAGGAGCAGATCGATGCAATGCAGGGCAAGCTGATCAATGTAGCACTGTCTATGAAGGTTGTTGGCGATCCGTCCGATGCAAACAATCCGCCTGCGTATTACATTGAAAGTATGATCGTGAGCTTGTCTGAGAATCAGATCGTACACGAGCACACCTATAACGAATATACTTCTGTTGACGATAACCAGCATACCTGCACCTGTGCAGAATGCGGTGAGGTTCTGACAGAGAATCACAAGTGGGATGCAGGCAAAATCGTGAAGGACAACGCTACCGGAGAGGACGAGGAGATTATTTATACCTGTACGCTGTGCGGTGCAACCAAGACCAAGGTTTTGAATAACCAGATCAATGATAACGGTCAGGGGAACGGACCTATCAGCAATGAGATCCTTATCTGGGCAATTTGCGTTGGTGTGGCAGATCTGGCAATTGTTATTTTCATCATTGCTATGATCAAAAAGCGCAGAAAGAAGTAATGTTATCTGCTGCATATTGGATCTATAAAAACAATATTGGAAGGGAAGGTCCTTATGAAAATCTTTTCTAAACGAATTTTTAGCCTGCTGTGCGCACTGCTTGTGCTTATGTCTGTTGTGGCAATGGCTGTTCCCTATGTTTACGCAACAGAGGTTGAAGCCGAGGAGAACAGTGATTTGATTTCCTTTACATTCCTGGCAGATGACATCACGCTTCCTTATTCTGATGCAGGATTGTGTGACTCCCGGGTAGACGATCCTGATTCCAAGCACGGCAGAGCTGTTAAGTTCAGCTATGAGGAACGGCTTGCTACCGGCGACTCCGGCCTGTACAATGTAATGATCTACCCCGCAGGTTCTATTTTGAGCCTGTATACCTGCGATGGTAAGGAAGGCAAGCCTGCAGGTTACATCTCCAGTGAAGATTTGCAGGCAAATGCTGCAGCCGGTCAGTATATGACCTACAAGATGACCGGTATTGATATGACCGGCGCTACCTTCATCTATATGTATAACTGCTGGGGTCTGCAGATCCGCTTCACTGAAGAGCAGTTGAGCGCTTTGCAGGGCAAAGTGGTGAATGTAAGCGTATCTATGAAGGTTACCGGCGATGTAACCAATCCGGCCAATCCTCCTGCGTACTATGTGGATGAAATCATTGTGGCAGAAGCCGACCCCAATGCGGTTCATATTCATGCTATGAGCGACTGGAGATATGCCAACGAGTTCAACCATGAGAAGGTATGTACCGCCGGTGACGGATGTACTGAAGGATTAACGGAAGAACACGAT
Source organism: uncultured Oscillospiraceae bacterium (assembly GCA_964560245.1). GTDB lineage: Bacteria > Bacillota > Clostridia > Oscillospirales > Oscillospiraceae > Faecousia. The sequence continues at coordinate 51,562 of CAZLLC010000001.1, forward strand.
TGGGGCGAGGCTGAGGTGACCAGAGAGCCTACCGCAGAGCTGCGGGGCGAGATGACCTTTACCTGCACCGTATGTAAAGGCACCAAAACAAAGACCTTTGCTATGCCGGGCACTGAAACTACCACACCCGCTGACAATAGCGCACAGACGCAAAATCAGCTGGCAGATCCTGTTTTGTGGATTGCCATTGGTTTGTTTGCCGGTGCTATTGTGATGATCGTAGTTGCTATTGTACTGCTCAAACGCAGTAATAAAGAGAAGTAATTATTAAAACGGCGAAATACCGCCCTGTGCGCTTTGGCACAGGGCGGTATTTTCTTTAGCTGTTGAGCCTGTTGGTTATAAAGAATATAGAATGAAGGAATAAAATCTATAATTATTATAGAAATCCAAAATCATTACACTTGAAAACCAATAGGTTTCAAAGGATAATATTATTAATAGTTATTATAGGCGGATTATATGTAATATTATAAGAATTATAGTGATCCACTCCTACGATGTGCTTTTGTTGGGTGGACATTGAACAAGGAGACAGGAAAATGGCTTACGGAAAAAAGATTTGGGTTTTCCCGGATGGAGAATTGCCGCCCACAGGAGATAATGAAATTCCCGGGCACGAATCCATTATCATCACCAATGTATCGAATGAAAAAGCAACCGTTCGTGTAACACTGCTTTATACAGATAAAGAACCGGTCAGCTTTGCAGCAAAGGTTCCTGCTATGCGTGTGCGGTGCCTGCGCAGCAACCGGGCAGAGGACTTTGGCCCGTATACAGCGGTTGTAGGGCGTCAGTATGCGATAATGCTGGAAAGTGATGTACCCATTGTTGCCCAGTATGGCAGAGCAGAGCCCCGGGTAGTGAATTTTTATACTACCCCCGGATATTGTGAATAAACCTATTTAGGAGGAACATATAATGGCAAAAATTTGTATTCCCGATTATGAGTATAAAGAAAGAGTGAAGCGGGCAGCAGCGATCCTGGTCCGTGAAGGCCTGGATGCTTTGATCGTTAACGGTAACGAGGCAGACTATGCAAATCCCCGGTATTTCTCCGGTTTTTGGCCTTTGTTTGAACGTAGCGGCGTGGCAATCTCTGCTGGCGGCGATGCTGCGCTGATGGTTGGCCCTGAGTCCTCCATTTTTGGCGCGGACCGCAACAAGCTGGATAAGATCTTCACATTGCTTGCATACCGTGAGGGCGCAGACCCCTCTTATCCGGAGCTGAAGCCGGATACCTTCCACGATGTGTTTAAGGCCATCGGTGTTACCGGCAAGAAGATCCGCATTGGTGTTGCTTCTTTCCTGGATACCTCCGTCACCATTTTCAATGCCATCCGGGAAGCTTTCCCCGAGGCTGAGATCGTGGATGCCGGTAAGATTATGGTGGAGCTGCGCTCTGTCAAGTCTGAAAACGAACTGGCTTGCCTGCGTGAAGGCTACCGTATTGCCAATATTGCCACAGAAGAAGTGATCAAGGCCATCCGTCCCGGTATGACTGAGCTGCAGATGGTTGGTGTGGCGCAGAAGGCTGTTTATGAGCACGGCGCTGAGTACGAAGGCCTGCCCATGTATGTGTTCTCCGAGGCTTCCACCCGCCACGCCATCTCCCGTTCCTCTTACCGTGAATTCCAGAAGGGCGACATTGTTCAGCTGAACCTGTCTGCCAAGATCGACGGCTATTCTGCTGCCATCGGCTACCCCATTTGCCTGGGCAAGCTGGAGGGCGAACGCCGTGACATCGTCCAGTTCTGCCGTGAAGCCCACGCCTGGAGCGAACAGCAGGTGAAGGCCGGTGTGTTTGCTGCAGATATTGCCAAGGGCTTCTATCAGTACTATGTAGATCACGGCTTTGCAAAGAACTATGTTTACGGTCCGCTCCACGGCACTGGTATGATCGAGGTGGAATCCCCCTGGTGTGAGACCAGCTCCGATTACTACCTGAAGAGCAATATGTGCTACCAGGTGGATACATATATTTCCGCAGATACCTTCGGTGTCCGTTGGGAAAAGGGCATCGTGGTAAAGGAAAACGGCTTCGAACTGCTGAGCCCGGAGATCCCCGAGGTTTGCCCTGAACTGCTGTTTTGATTTGGATATAACGGGGATGTCATCCAAAGGCATCCCCGTTTGCTTTTCAGAGCACCTTGTTGTATAATAATACCCGGTGTTTTAATTGAAAGGAGCAAGTATATGCAACTGATTGAAATGTTTTATGATGATATTCAGGATGCGGTGGATCGCAAAGTACCCTTCATTATTCCCATCGGCACGCTGGAATACCACGCCCATCACGCCTCCTGCGGTACAGATACTTTGGCGGTGACCGGCTGCCTGCGGGAACTGGAGAAGGAAAAGGAGATCGTGGTCTGTCCGCCTATTTGGTACGGCGTGGCCTCTTACGCGGTCTGTGAGCCCAAGCCCAGCCATTTCCATGTGGATGAGGATGCGTATGTGAATTACCTGTACTATATCCTGAAGTCCATGATCGATGCCGGACATAAGAATATTTACCTGATTCCCCATCATCAGACGGAAGGTGCCGGCCTGATGCCCATGACCATTGCCTGCCACAAGGCAGCCAAAAAGGTTACAATGGAATATATGGAACAGAAACTTGGAAAGGGCTGGTGGGGCAGTGATGCCTATGCCACCTACTATGAGGATATGGGCAGTGAAGATGATCCGTTTTCCTATATTAAAGTGTTGCCCCTGATCGGCGCAGATGCTCAGATCAAATGCGGCGGCTTTGACCACGCCGGCAAATGGGAAACCAGCCTGATTATGGGCACATATCCGGAGCTGGTAGACCTTTCCCGCTGTGAAAGAAATACAGAATGGTTTGCCAAGAGTGCCGTCGAAGCCAGTGAGGAAATCGGCAAGCATATGGTGGCGTGCACCTTGGAATGGCTCCGGGAGACAATCCAATGAACAAAGTGGTTATGGGGCAGTTAGGGCGTCTGAAGCCGGAGAAAATCGAGGAATACGATATGCTCCATGCCAACCCGTGGCCGGAAGTTCTTCAAACCATTCACGACTGCAACCTGCGGAATTATTCTATATTCCGCCATGAGGATTTGGTTTTTGCCTGCTTTGAATATATCGGCCAGGACTACGATGCTGATATGGCAAAGATGGAGCTTTGTCCCCACACCCAGCAGTGGTGGAAGCACACCAAACCCTGTTTTGTTAAATTCAGCATTCGCCCGGATCGGGAATTTTACGCGGATATGAAGCAGATATTCTATTTTGCCTGAGGAGGAAACTGTTATGCGTCAGATTAAAGTGCAGCCGCTTACCCACGAAGCCTTTGCGCCTTTCGGTCAGTTTTACAATATGGAGCAGCCTGATGGGTATGCTCTGTGCGGACAGCTCCATCAGTTTTTCCCGGATCGGCTGGTGGCGGACAGCAACCACCGCGTGGGCTATTCGCCCATCGTGGTAAAAAAGCCTGAGAAGATGATCATCACCCAGCAGGAGTATCATACCACCACTTGGGAAATGATCCTGCCTATGGATGATGATATGATTTTGCACGTGGCGCCTGCATCTGCCGGTACACCGGTTACCCACTTGGCAAAGGCTTTTTTAGTACCGAAGCATACGCTTGTGAAGCTCAATGCTGCCATTTGGCATTTGGCGCCGCTGCCGGCAAATAATGGACAGCTGTGCGCAATGATCATCCTGCCGGAGTGTACATATGCCAACGATTGTACGGTAGTGGATCTGCTGGCTGAGGAACAGTTTGAGATCGTCCTGTGATCCGTAATAGTTTAACAATAACCCCGGATCTGTGTATGGCAAATCATACACAGATCCGGGATTGTCCATTGTCCATTGTCAATTGTCCATTGAATAGACCTGCACCTTTAGCTCAGTTGGTAGAGCAACTGACTCTTAATCAGTGGGTC
>CAZLLC010000002.1:0-48627 GCA_964560245.1 uncultured Oscillospiraceae bacterium
AATTCCTGCTGAACGAAAATAGTCTTGAAATGTAATTGATCACCAATGTGGCGATTGGAGCTGTCAGATATGACAATGGAGGAATACTGCAAAGCAGTTTGTTCCGTGGTCGTGAAGATGTATTCGCAATTATTTCTGACTAATATAGGACAATTAGGGCGGTCACTGACACCAATTCGCAAAACCAACCTATATCAATAACACAGACCAGTTCATATTTTTGCCGCAACCGGCGAAAATATGAACTGGTCTGTGTATTTGCTTGATTTGAAAAGCTGGAAAAGGAAAATGCAGAGCTCTGTGCGCAATTAGGCATATCGGACACCGTCAAAACTGTCAAAAAAGTTAGCAGAACTTAAAGATATCAGTTTGCAAATACAGCGCTCCTACGGAAAAGATCCAGCGGTTCATTATGGGGATGTTTTTTTGATGATGTATCTCCAGGGCTGTCCGCAAATCGTCGGATATATGTTTTCGGTATGATACTTTCTGCAATCTATTTGATGTTCAGAAAACTCGGCAGCCACTTTCCTGCATTTATGGATTCTTAACAGCCTGGGCAACCAGGTTATAGTCATTAGTCAAAATAGTATCAATACCCATATCCAAAAACTGCTTTGCTTCATCAGGATCGTCTGACCAAAACACATTGCAGAGAATACCGTGTGCGTGGGCTTTTTTCACGGTTTCCGCATTAAAGTAGGGTTTGTACAGCTGCACCTTGTAAGCGCCCAGCTCGATGGCTCTGTCCACCATAGACATAGGGTCTTCGTTTCCGTCCCAGCCTACACAGCAACGGATGTCCGGCGCATATTCCATAACCTGACGGATGATCTTGTCGTTGGAGGTCATAAAGTAGGCGTGATTTTGGGCATCGTACTTTCGAATGAGCGCCACGATCTGCTGGATCATAGGTTCGGGGGCGTCCGCGTCCCAAATCTTTACGTGGATATTCATAACGGTTCGTCCGGCAAAGTGACGCAGAATCTGCTCAAAGGTGGGGATCTTCAAGCCCCGGAACTCCTCTGCATGCTTTACGCCAAAGTCCAGTGCCAATAGCTCCTCGTAGGTATGCTCATAAATTTTTCCGTGGCCGTTACTGACCCGGTCAAGGGTGTCATCGTGGCAGGAGACCAATACACCGTCCTTGGTTGTCCAAATATCAAATTCGATCTCCTCCGCACCCATAGCCACAGCTGCACCGAATGCGGGCATACTGTTTTCCGGAGCAACGGTGTTAAACCCCCTGTGGGCGCAAACCCGGGGGTAAGGCATCTGCGCATCAGGCAAAACCACGGATGCGCCTGCGTTACGGTATTGCCAGGGTTTTCTTCCCTGTTCAATGTATTCATAGTGGGGCGCATCTGGATTTCCGAAGCCTGCCGGTTTCAGGTATTTCTGCCGGGGATCAAATTCTACCGCAAGTATACCAAACTTGCCGCCCATATTTCCAAGCACCTTACCCTCGGGGGATACCGCCATGCTGGCGCCGCATACTGTGGCGTTTTCGTCAAAGCTCACCGAGGAACGGAGCACATAGGCGTTTGTATTGTATGCAAGAAAACGGCACATGGTTTCGATTGCGTCATGACTGTCACTGCGCTGCAAAGAGCAGCCGATGATAATGTCCACCTGTTCCCGGGCGATTTGGGGGAAGGCTTCGTAGAAGTAGAAATCATAGCAGGTCAGAAAACCGTACCGCAGACCGTCAAGCTCTAAAATATACGGCGGGGCAGGCTGGAGGGTATAGTCAGAATCCAAACCCATATTCAGCTCCAGGGGCGGCAAATGTTTTTTGAAGTATTTGCCTGCCAGTGCGCCGGTGCGGTCAAAGCAATAGGTGGTATTGCGGTAGCCGGTCTGCTCGCAGGACAGGGCATTGACGAACACATTGGCTGCGCAACGCCTGGCAGTTTCGGCACATTTGGAAAGCAGGGTGTCAATGTATTTGTTGTGATAATAAAGGGTTTCTTCCAAAGTTGCCGTTGCACAGGGCACGTCGCTGTACTCGGGCAGAATAATGATATCCGCATCTTCGCTGCATTCATCAAGCAGCTTCAGTTTATAATTGAAAAAAATGTCGGAAAGGGCAGTGTCCCTGGAGTAGGGTGGCTGGAAAATATATGCTTTCATCAATCGTTACTCCTATTTATTCTAAAGTAGGTTTTTTATAGTATCAATCGGTATGCCCGGAGTCTGCCGGATGCTGCTTTCTGAAGTTGTTGCGGGTCTGGATCGGGGTCTCTCCAAAAAACTGGCGATAGGTTTTGGTGAAGTAGGAACAGGAGTTGAAGCCTACCGACAAGGCAATGTCGTTCACAGGCTGATCCGTATCCTGCAGAAGCGTTTGAGCTGCCTGACACCGCACGCTGTTGAGAAAATGGATGATGGTGTCGCCGTAGGTGGCCTTAAAGGTGTGGGCAAGGTAATATTTATTCATATTAAAAAGGATGGCCAGCTTTTCCAATGTGATGTTTTCGTTAAAACGGGATCTTAAATACAGATGAACGCCCGCCAGTGGATTAGGTGCGTTGATGCTTTGCACAGGAAGAGCCATCAGTTCCGAATTTCGAAGCGCGTACAGGATAAAGCTGTTGAACTGGGTCTGCAGAGCACATTCCCAAAACGGCTCACGGATATTTCGCTCCCACTCGATTTGACGGATAAAGTCAAATACCCGGTCATAATCCTTGCTTGCATCGATAAAGAAGGTTTGGCGTTCATTGGGGGTTTCGGAGGATAAGAAGGACAGATTTTCTACCTGCAAAACAGCATATTCCAGTTCTGCGTTGGGATGTACAGATTCTGTGTGGGGGACATTTCTGTTGTTGATGATGATCATCCCTCGGCGGATCGGCACCTTCTGATCCTTTATATGGAAAAACCCTTGACCGTCCGTAACAAACAGAATTTCTGCAAAGGTATGGGCGTGTAATGAGCCCTGATACCCCGGCTTAAAGCGGTACCGGCTGTAGTTGCGGCATCGAAAACTGAAATTGGAGTTATCGACGGCAATAAAAAACTGTCGCACAGAATCCCTCCTTTTTTTGATCTGAAAATCTCGGTTGAACATATTATAAAATGGGCTTTTTACGATGTCAACAAAAAAACAATATGGTTATATAACGAAGCAAGATAGTGATATATTTTTGCGTCATTAAATGATATTATGATGGTGAGAATTTGGTTAGAAGAAACAAAAAACAAGGAACAATCAGGAAAAAATTGGAATATTGGACAATATGGACGACAAAAATTGACAGAAAGGAGTCTGCCCGTAGGCAGATCATATAGAAAAATGGAACATAAGAATAAAGGCCGTGTAACGATTCCTACAGATGTGGATGTGGTACCCCAAACGATTGAATTGGTAGAAAAGTGGGGGGCAGATGCCATTCGGGACTGCGATGGAACGGATTATCCTGCTGAGCTGCGGAATGTGGATGCCAAGGTTTATGCCACATACTATACCACAAGAAAAGACAACGATTGGGCCAATGCCCATCCGGAGGAGGTACAGCAGATGTACATTATGACCGGTTTCCACAATGCTGTGGAGCCGGAGCTTACCATTCATCTGATGGATCACCTGTATCCGGATATGCTGAAGGTCAACACCCGTGACGATATTAAAAGATGGTGGGAAGTGATGGACAGAACCACCGGTCAGGTAGTACCCACATCGGATTGGGATTACAGCGAGGCAACCGGTGATGTGACCATCCATAATGCCACCCCTTTCCACGACTATACAGTCAGCTTCCTGTGTTACATTATGTGGGATCCGGTACATATGTACAACGCCGTGACCAACGGCTGGGATACCTCCAAGCGTCAGATCACCTTTGATGTGCGGCAGCCTCTGACCCGTGAGTTCACTATGAACCGGCTGCGTAAATTTATCGAAGAACATCCTTATGTGGATGTGATCCGGTTTACCACCTTCTTCCACCAGTTCACTTTGATTTTTGACGAACTGGCAAGAGAGAGGTTTGTGGACTGGTACGGCTATTCCGCATCGGTCAGCCCCTATATCTTAGAGCAGTTTGAAAAGGAAGTGGGCTACCCCTTCCGCGCGGAGTATATCATCGACCAGGGGTATATGAACAACCAGTACCGTGTGCCCTCCAAGGAATTTAAGGACTTCCAGGCCTTCCAGCGCCGGGAGGTGGCAAAGCTTGCCAGGGAAATGGTGGATATTACCCACGAGATGGGCAAGGAAGCCATGATGTTCTTAGGCGACCACTGGATCGGCACAGAGCCCTTTATGGACGAGTTTAAGACCATCGGTCTGGATGCCGTGGTCGGCAGTGTGGGCAACGGTTCCACCTTGCGGCTCATCAGCGATATTGACGGTGTGCAGTATACCGAAGGCAGATTTTTGCCCTACTTCTTCCCGGATACCTTCCACGAAGGCGGTGATCCGGTCAAAGAAGCAAAGGTCAACTGGGTGACAGCAAGACGGGCGATCCTGCGCAAGCCTATTGACCGGATCGGTTATGGCGGCTATCTGAAGCTGGCTTTGGAATTTCCGGAGTTCATTGACTACGTGCAGAGCGTTTGCGATGAATTCCGTACCTTGTACGATAACATTCACGGTACCACTCCCCACTGTGTAAAAACCGTGGCTGTCCTCAACAGCTGGGGTAAAATGCGTGCCTGGGGCAATCATATGGTCCATCACGCCCTGTATCAAAAGCAGAACTACTCCTATGCCGGTATCGTTGAGGCACTCTCCGGCGCGCCCTTTGATGTGCGGTTTATCAGCTTTGACGATATCCGCAGCGATCCTTCCATCCTGGACGGCGTGGATGTGATCGTCAATGTGGGTGATGCGGATACTGCCCACAGCGGCGGCTGGAACTGGAAGGACGAGACCGTTGTCACCGCCATCAAGAGGTTTATCTATAACGGCGGCGGATTCATCGGTGTAGGTGAGCCCAGTGCGTATCAGTGGGAAGGCCGTTACTTCCAGCTTGCCAATGTGCTGGGTGTGGAGATGGAGCGTGGCTTCAATCTGAATATGGATAAGTACAACTGGCAGGAACACGAACACTTCATCTTAGCCGACTGCACCAAGGATGTGGATTTCGGAGAAGGTAAGAAGAATGTGTTCGCCCTGGATGGCACCACCATTCTGAAGCAGAAAGACAAGGAAGTGCAGATGGCTGTCAATCAGTTTGGTAAAGGCCGTACCGTTTATATCAGCGGTCTGCCCTATAGCTTTGAAAACAGCCGTATTTTGTACCGCTCCATAATTTGGGCATCCCATGATGAGGAGAACCTGTACAAGTGGTACAGCTCCAACTTCAACGTGGAAGTCCACGCCTATGTAAAAAATGGAAAGTATTGTGTTGTCAACAACACCTACGAGCCCCAAAATACGACCGTCTATACGGGAGATGGCAGCAGCTTTTCGCTGGACCTGGCGGCCAATGAGATCGTCTGGTATCAGATCGGCTGAAAAGAGCGCTGTCTTCAGGGAATACCTGTGCGGCACAGAAGAAAGACGGTATGATCTTGAAGAGGGAAAAGTATGAACAATACGATTTTTAATTGTGTCTGGGCAGGTCCGGGGGAGAGAAAGAATGTAGAACTGTGTTTCTCTTGCCATTTGGAACAGAGCCGGGATATTACTATAGAGTTGGTAGCCAGAGATATCTATAATCTTTTTGTCAATGGCGTGTTTGTGTCCTATGGACCGAGCCGCGGGGCAAAGGGCTACTGCCGTGTGGACCGTCTGGATATCAGCCCGTACCTGACGGAATCAGACAATCTGATCTGCGTTTATGTGCAGTCCAACTACACCGACGCCCTGTGCTTTGCAAAGGAAGACCCCCTGTTCGGCGCGAGGATCCTTCAGGGCGATAAAATTCTTAGGCAAACAGAAGATTTTCGGTGCAGCCATATGGCGGACAAGCTGAGTAAAGTGGAAAGAATGTCCAGTCAGCGCGGTTTTGTGGAAGTCTACGATATGAAGGCGGATCGGCAGAATGCCGTGTTCCCGGCACTGGAGACCCGGGAAGTAGCGTGTCCCAGGCTTTTGGACAGGGGCGTGTCTTACGCTCAGAACCGCCTGATTTCTGCCAGGAGCATTAAAAGCGGCAGAGCATACGCAGACAGCACAGCACACTGGGAAAACGATTTTACCAGACTTTTGGATTCCGGTCAGAAGCTGTCCGCCTTCCGTCGGGAGGAATGTGACTGCGTGCTGAGCAAGGAATTGCTGCGTTTCCGGTTTACAGAGGAAGCACCACAGGGGACAGGCTATCGGCTTTTTGCCTTTGAAAAAGTGCATTGCGGAAAATTCAAGCTCCGTGTGAAAGCCGCCGGGAAAACCAATATTTGGCTGACCTACGACGATGTCCTCATAGACGGTTATGTGAAATTCAATCGGGAACATATTATCCACGGTGTGAAGTGGATACTGGAAGACGGGGCGTACACCCTGTATTCTCAGGAGGTCTACACGGCCAGGTACATACAGCTTATCGTGCAAGGTGATGCGGAAATTGAAGAGGTATCGGTGATCTGCGTCGAAAATCCGGATGTGGAGCGTTTTGAGATGCCGTCGCTGGATCGGGAGCTGCAGATCATTGTGGATGCCGCAAAAAATTCCTTTGCTCAGAATGCCTACGACATTTTTACAGATTGCCCCTCACGGGAGCGAGCCGGCTGGTTGTGTGACAGCTACTTTTTGGCGAAGGCAGAGCGATTTTTCACCGGTGAGAACAAGGTGGAAAAAAACTTCCTGGAAAACTATCTGCTCTTCGAAAACGACGTATTTAAGCATAACGGCATTATACCTATGTGTTATCCCTCTGAGATATCGATGGAAAACAGATATATTCCCAATTGGATCTTATGGTATGTGCTGGAGCTGGAGGACTATCGCAACCGCACGGACGATGTGCCGTTTGTTGCGCGGCATACCAGCCGTATCCGGGATATTTTGGAATTCTTTGCCGGGTATGAAAATGAATTCGGTCTTTTGGAAAACCTGGAGGGCTGGGTATTTGTGGAATGGAGCCGGGCAACGGATTTTGTGGGCGGCGTCAATTTCCCCTCAAATATGCTTTATGCAGAGGCCTTGCGGGCAGCCGGCACACTGCTGGATGATGTTCACCTGATAGAAAAGTCTAAAGGCCTGAAAGCAAGGATTCTTAAGATGTCCTACAACGGCACAGTATTTATCGACAATGCAGTCCGTGTGGACGGCGTGCTGAAGCTGACGGAGAATGTCAGCGAGCTGTGCCAAATCTTTGCCCAGTATTTTGATATTGCACCGCGGGACACCCGGTTTCGGGAGAATTTCAAAACCCGTTTCAGTCAATGCGATTATGAAGTCTGTCCGGCTGCTCTGTTTATTGGCGGTGTTTTACGGTTGATGTCGCTGATAAAAATGGGCGAGTATGCTCTGGCACTGGAAGAATCCAAAGAGCGATTCCTGAGTATGGCGGAGCGAACAGGAACGATTTGGGAACTGTTCAATGAAAATGCAAGCTGCAACCACGGTTTTGGGTCGATCATCGGAAAACTGATCTGTGAATCGGCAGAGCTTTTAAAGGCGAAAGGAGAAGATATTTGTGAAGCTTCGTAAAAAGAAAAAATGGGATCTGATAACCATCATCGTATTTGTTTTTTTGATGATCTATGCGCTGACCCTGCTTTATCCTTTCCTGTACCTGTTGATGGGTTCTTTAAACGATGCATGGGGGTTTATGCAGGATCCTTTGGGCATTCCGGAGAATATTACCTTCAAAAACTATGAAAATGTAATTTTTAATATGGCAGAGATTACTTGTATGGAATCTTTGTCTTTGCAGAGTATGTTCTTCAACTCCCTCTCGCTTTCGTTGGGACTGACCACAGTTTCCATTATGATGCAGTCCGCAACAGCCTATGTGTTGGCAAAGTATGATTTCCGCGGCAACAGATTTTTGTATATGACCATCATCATAGCGGGTATGATTCCCACGGTTGGCGCGTTGCCGGCAACCTTTAAGCTGATGAATAACACCCATTTGGCTGGTACATACATCGGTATGATCCTGCTTCAGGCCGGTGCTTTTGGCGGCAGATTTCTGCATATGCATGCCTACTATAAGTCTATCCCCTGGTCTTTTGCGGAAAGCGCTATGCTGGATGGCGCAAGCGATCTGCAGATATATCTGCGGATTATGATGCCGCTGGCAAAGAAGGCAATGACGACCTATTTCGTTTTAAGCTTCCTCGGCTTCTGGAACGACTATTGGTATCCCTCTCTGTTCTACGATCAGCATCCCACGTTGGCTGTTGGTCTGAGCCATATCTCTGTGGTTGCCACCGGTACCGGCAACTATCCGCTTCTGTTTGCAGCGATGCTGGTGACCGTTGTTCCGGTACTGATTATGTTTGCTGTGTTCCATAAGCAGATGCTTGGCAATGTTACGGGAGGAGGTATCAAGGAGTAATATGAAAGCTTTAAAATTTAAAAGCGCATATGATGGTGCAAAAAACAAACCCGGTAAGGGATTGTCCAGAAAGACAAAACGCAAGCTGTTCATTATTGGTATGCTGGCGTTCCCTCTGCTGCAGTGGCTTGTGTTTTATGTCTATGTCAACATCGATTCCGTGCTGATGTCGTTTCAGTCTATGAACTACACAACCGGTAAAATGGAATGGTCATTAAATAATTTCAAGCGGTTTATACACGAATTCCAGGCGTTACCCCACATTAAAAACGCAATGATCAATTCCGCAATGGCAGGCGCGAACAACCTGGTGCTGTTGATGCTGTCCGTGATACTGTCCTACTTCTTCTACAGGAAAATGCCTGGCAGAAACTTCTTCCGTGTGGTGTATTTCCTACCGTCGATCATCTCCATTGTGGTCTATACCATGGTTTATAAGATGATGTTTGACACCAGTGTTGGTCCCATCAACATTTTGCTTCAGAACCTGGGCGTTGATCCGGCAAAATTGCCGGCGTGGTTTGGCAATACAAATCTTGCCTATAAGCTGGTGTTGCTCTACTGCCTGTGGGTGGGCACCGGATACAACATTTTGATCATAGGCTCTGCTATGGAAAATCTGCCTCAGGATGTGATGGAATACTCCTATATGGAAGGCGTTGGCAGATTCAGAGAACTGTTCCAAATCGTGATCCCTATGATCTGGCCTACTATCTCGGTATCCATTTTGGGTAGTGTTACAATTATGTTCACACTGTTTATACAGGTGGAAATGCTCACCGGCGGCGGTCCGGGACAATCATCTCAAACCATCGCCTATATGATCAACGGCCTGATCAAGAGCGCCAATGCAGATTTGGAATGGGCCGCTGCTATGGGCTTCTGCTTTACAGTAATTGCGACGCCTTTGGTGATCATTATGAAAAAGATCCTGGACAGGATCAGCAAGCATTTTGGTTACTGATAAGTCCGAAGAGAAAGGAGCGCTATTATGCAAGTGAAAAAGAATGGGTTGGTAAGGGTTTTAGCGCTGGCTATGGCTGTGTGCTGCTTGCTGCCGGCAATGCCGGCATCCGCAGAACGGCAGACCCTCACCATCTCCGATAATTTTGACAACGCCAGCATCATAGGCGGCTATGATATGGAGGTTTGGAGTGCGATCTCCTCCTCTGATCAGGTGTTTGTGGCGCAGCAGCTTACAGAACCCGATAAGGTGCTGCAGTTCAGAGGACAAGGCGCCAACGGTGAAAATACTGTCCTCATATCCAAGGAATGGTACTGGGAGGTCCACTGCCTCAGCTTTGATATGAAGGTCCCCACCACGGGAAGCTGGTTTGGTTTGGATTTTCCGGACATCTTAGAGCCTATAGAATACTTAGGTGATAACAAGGATTTGGGAAAGCCTATGTGCTATGGCTCATATAAGGCAAGCGCCAGTGATGATTTCGGCTTTGCCGACACCGACTGGACCTACTGGGGCTTTGGCAGCAAGTCTGTTGCCGGCCAGTGGGTCAGTGTGAAGATCGTTCCTAAAAACGAGAAAACTGCAACCCTGTATATGGCGCCCAAGGGGCAGGCCTTCAACACGGGAAAGGGCAAGGAGATCACCCTGTCTGAGGGTCGGTCCTTCCATAACTGTAATATTGTATTTACAGACTATGCCTTTAGCGGCTATATGCTGGACAACATCGTGATCGAAACCGATACAGGTACATATACCGAGGATTTTGATGATGAATCCGACGATCTGTTTGACCTGATCACATTTGTTTCTAATGCGCAGAATTTCTCTACCCAGGTGGTGGAGGACGGCGCAGTGCGCAGTATGTGTATCAGTAATGCGGTTCAAAGCGACCGGCTGATCACCAACGATGAGATCGAACAGGAGGACGAGAATCTGAAGGATGATGAGCAGGTACTCAGCGCATCCTTCCAGTTGGATATGTCCGGCGCGCAGCCGGAGCAGGAGCTGGCTTATGTGTTTGGTCTTGAAACGAAGCAGACCGATCCGTTTGTCAACACCTGGGCTTTTGTAATGAACCGGGAAAGTGGGCGGCTGGTTCACTTTGAAGAGGACGGAACGGAAACTGTAATTGCACGGAGTAACTTCCGCTCCCGGATGGAGGGCAGTACCATTAGCCTGTCGGTGAAAAAGGACGGCTCTTTCACCGTAGCAGAAAACGGCAGACAACTGCTTTCCGGCACCGGTGTGACAAAATACAGCGGCTATACCGGCTTTGCTGCAAAGACGGATATTACAAGTGCTATGTATTTAGACGATGTGGTTATTACCAACGGCATTTACCACGTGATCACCACCAAATCCTACAGCGATGATTTTTCGGAAAACAGGCTGAGCACGGATGGCAATTCTGATCACTATTACAAGCAGGTGTCCGGATCGGTCAATGTTTCCGGCGGCGAGTTGGTCTACAGCGGTTGTCTGGACGGCACGATCTTTGGACCGGCTTATGAGTATGAAACTTTTGAGCTGACCTTTGAACTGACCAGCATTCTGGGTACTGTTGATGAAAACGACAAACAAAATGCAACCTACCTAAACAACTGGCTCGGCATCGATTTCGGCAGAAGAAGTGTCAACACCAGCGGATACGGCAGCTACGGTATGTTCCTGATCCGTGTCAGACCCACCAATCTGGATGAAGAGTGGGAAACCACAAGCTGTACGCTCTATAAGAAAGAAAATGTCAGTCCGCTTAAAAGTGCGGAGATGATTCAAGTCGAGCCGATTCCGGCGTCCTATTTCAAGGATATCACCTACGATGAACAGGCCGTACAAAGAGAAGATATTTCTCCCGATGCGGCAGTCTGCTTCAAGCTGGTGGCCACCAAGGATCAAATGGAGCTTTATATGAAGCGGGCAGATCAGGAGGAATACACCCTATACAATATCCTGAAGGGCGCTGAGCCTTACGGTTATTTGGGTATTACCTGTACCGGCTGGACCTACTGGACCATTGATAACTTTGCAATCAAGAATACAGCGGAGATCTACAATGAGGCGCCGGAAGTGATCATTGAAGAACCGGAGCTTGTCAGTTACGAGGAACGAGGTCTGGGAATTGAAGATACCGGCTGGGATGAGGAAGTGGCGATCAATGCCAGCTATGTTCCCGGTCCGGCGCCTGTGAACTGGGTTTTGATCGGCATTGTTGTCGCGGCAGTAGTTTTAGCTGCGGTGATTGCTGTAGCTGTTGTTTTGAGCAAGCGTAAGAAAAAGGAGGCAGGAGAAGTAAAATGAAGAAAATAAAATGTCTGATAAGCATACTGATCCTGCTTGGTATCCTGCTGGCAGGCTGTGGCACAGCGAAAAAGGCGGTTGAACCCACCTTTCCCGAAAGCGACGGTGTGGATTTTACAGCCTATTCTGCGCCTACAATAAACAGAAAAGTCAGCGATAAGCTGGATGATGCTTACAGAAAGCTTAGCGAAGCAGGCTTTACAAAGGCAATTGCCTTGCACGAGGGCAACTCCAACGCCACCGGCGAGGATGTTTTCGAAACCATTGCCCTGCGCAGCGAGGAAGCAGAGCAGACCGCTCTGACGGTATTGGATATTGCCCAAAAATACGGTGTCAAGTACTATGTCCGTGACTGGTCCTTCTACGGTTTGGGTCGCAACTTCGAGGACTCCCTTACCACAAAGGAGGATTTTGAAAAGGTCATTTCCAAGATGTTTGATGAAAACAACGAGTACATCGACCATCCGGCATACGGCGGTAACTTTGGCTTTGATGAGCCTAATGTGCAGGAGATCGATACCATCGCCTGGCAGGTGGAGCTGTACAATAAGTACATCCAGCAAAACAGTGATGTGGGCGGCGAGATCTTTATCAATCTGAATCCCGGCTATGTGGCGGATAACTCCAAAACCCTGTCGGAGAATATGGACTATACCTACCGGGAGTATGTGCAATACTTCGTTGATAATGTGGCTCCTTTACTGGGATATGTGTGCTGGGACTTTTATCCGTTTATGTCCAATGGCAGTGAGTACTATATTCGGGATATCTATTATTACAATATGGAGCTGGTTGCTCAGATGGCGAAAGAGCACGGCTATGAGGTCCGCACCTTTGTTCAGTCAAGAGGCGATTGGACCGGTATGAGAAACTTAGATAATATTGGAGACCTGCGGTTTGAGATCTATTCCGGTATGGCTTTTGGTATTCGGGAATTTATCTACTATACATACAGCGGCAGTGTCAATGAGACCAACTATACAGATGATAACGGCTATGCGCTGTACGATATTCAAACAGATACCTACACCTGGATATATGATGCAGCCAAGCAGGTAAACAACGAGATCCACGCTATGGAGGATGCCTATATGGCATACGATTGGGACGGCATTATGTTTATGAATGCCAATGAAATGGTGGATAACCAGTTGCTTGCCAACCTGACATCTCCTCTTCAGTCCCACGAGCGGATGGAGATCCTGTCCTGCACCCAGGATATGATGGCAGGTGTATTTACCGCCAGGGAAGAAAGCAATTCCGCCAAGGATGCCTTTATGATCGTCAATGTAGCTGACCCGCTGGAGAAGCTGGATAATCAGGTCACCGTAAAGTTTTCCGATGCTACACACCTTCTGATGTACCGGTTTGGGGAAAAGAAGATCGTAGAGCTTCCTTCCGACGGCGTTTATACCTTCCAGCTGGAGCCCGGCGAAGGCCGCTTTGTAATTCCGTTTTAACCACCCAACGAAAGGAGAAACTTCATTATGAAAAAAGCAATTCTCAAAATTCTGTGCTGTATGTTGGCAATTGCGCTGATGCTTTCAATGACAGCCTGCGGCGCAGACGGTAATGATGAAAGCACCGATGGCAGACGGATCCTCAAGTGGGAGGTTCTGAAAGCAGGCTACGGTAATATTCCCTATGAAAAGGTTGCTGAGGCTTTTATGGCAGAGCATCCTGATGTGCTGGTGAAGATCGTGTTTAACCCCAGCATTACGGCTACCACAGCTTCCCGCCTGGAAAGCAACACCAATCTGGCGGATATCTACAGCTATAAGAGTATGTCTTCCATCCAGCGTTGGGCAATTGAAGGCTGGGTTGAGCCTCTGGATGATGTGTATAATGCGCAGCTTTCCACCGGCAAGACCGTTGCTGAGAGTATGACCGGCAATACCCAGGAAGTGTGCAGCTACAACGGTACGCCCTATGCCATTCCTGAGTACCAATCCGTCAGCGGTGTGGTGTATAACAAGAGCCTGTTTGACCAGTACGGTTGGGAGGTTCCCAAGACCACCGCGGAACTGGAAGCACTGTGTAATCGGATTTTGAAGGATTCGGACGGTGCGGTAGCACCCATTGTCTATTGTGGCGGCGCTGCAGACGGCTATCTGTATACCGCTGTGGATAACTGGGTCTATTCCTACGAGGGCATCAGCAGCCTGGACAGCTTCTACGCCCTTGAAAGCCCTGAGGTTTTCAACCCTGCCATCTACAAGGGCAAAATGTACGCCCTGCAGAATCTGGTGAAGTTCTTCTACGACGAAGGCAATTACACCATGGCAGGCAGTGTGGGTATGAACCACATTGTGGCGCAGACCAAGCTGATTCAGGGTCAGGCAGCTATGATGATTAACGGTGCCTGGTTCGAAAATGAGATGGTTGAGGTTTTGAATCAAAATCCGGATGTGGAAATGGGTATGTTCCCCCTGCCTGAGATGAGCGATCCTGCCGGCAATGTACTGCACTCCGACAACTATTCCACAGAAGACGGCAAGCAGGTGATCCAGTCCGGTTTCGGTTCCAACTACTTCATTCCTGCCAATGCGGCAAATAAGGAAGATGCAAAGGAATTCCTGCGCTTCCTGAGTGAGCCGGAGATCTGCGCAATGTATACCCGATATACAAACTCCATTCGTCCTTTTGATTATGAGCTGTCTCCGGATGCGGAAATTTACGCAGATATGAGCTTCTTTGGCAAGAGCGTTCTGAATATGGCAAGCGAAAACTATCTGTATGTTGCCAATGGAAACAGCCCCATTACACTTAAGGGCTTGACCGGTTTCTGGGCCCGCGGCAGCACGCCTTTCGTAAAGATCCGCGACGGTGTGGAAACCATCAATGAGGCACTTCAGAACGACTATGACTACGCCCTGAACAATTGGGACAGTTGGCTTGAACTGGTAGAGTAATAAGAAAGACAGGTGTAACAGATGAGAAGAAAACTTATTTGTTTGGTTCTGCTCATCCTGATCCTGAGTCTGGTTGGATGCGGAAACATCCATATAGGTGGACATAATTACGGCGAATGGCAGGTTGTGAATGAAGCAACCTGTACAGAAGACGGTCTGCAGGAGCGCGTTTGCTCCTGCGGCGATAAGGAGACAGAGGCTATTCCGGCGCTCGGTCACGAGATCGTGGCGATGGAGGGGAAAGCGGCGACCTGCACGAAGGACGGCGCTGCCGAGGGAAGCCGCTGCTCCCGCTGTAAGCAGGTACTTCAGGAACAGCAGGTGATCCCTGCCGGCCACACGGAAGTGGTCATTCCGGGAATCGCACCCACCTGTACCAGAGCGGGTAAGGAGGATGGCTCCTTTTGCAGTGTGTGCGGTGAGATCGTCCTTCATCAGAAGAAGATCCGTCACGGGGGTCACGATTATGTTAATGGCGTATGCACCAAGTGCAGCAAGCTTCAGCCAGATATGGCAGCTGCCATTGTGATTGATCAGATCAACGAAAAAGGAACACCCAGCTTCTATACAAAGCGGCCATACCCCGCTGGCAGTACAGTCACCTTCCAGGTCTATGTACCTGAGGGGGCATCCTGGTGGGCAGTGTCCTGGACAAGAAATGCTGCCGATGCAGGTATTTACAACTGGGTCAAGGGCGACGGTGTTCGTATGAACCTTGAGGCTGGTCAGTGGCAGTATTGCACAGTGACATTGCCGGATGATGGCGGTAAATACTACATTTATATCGTCGGAGCCAAGGGCGAGTGGGGCGGCAAAGCGCTGCTTATTGACGATGTGACCATTACTTCTCCTGACGGAGAAGTGCTGGGGACAGATCAGTTTACAACCGATGTGGCTGACGGTCTGTTCAATGCGGTCAAGTCAAACGCCACCAGCGGCAAGACTGTGGTATATTCCGAGGAGGTCTGTGCCGGTCACTGGAGCAAAACAGATGAAGCTGTAGCGGAAACCTGTGATCAGGCAGGCAAGACCGAGGGCAGCCATTGCGGCAACTGTGGCAAGATCCTGAAGATTCAGGAGGAGATTCCTGCTACAGGACATAAGTGGGACGGTGAAAATTGTTCCGTTTGTGGCAAGATCAAAGAAAATCTGGTAGCAACCATTGCTATTGATATGCTCAATGAGAGCGCGCCTATGAACTTTATCACCAAGCAGGCCTATGCAGGCGGCAGCACCGTCACCTTCAAGGCCTATGTTCCCTATGGAGCAAATTGGTGGGCTGTCAGCTGGACGACAGATCCGGCGGATGTCAGTCTGTATAAGTGGAACAAGGATTCCGGTGCCTATGGACAGCAGATGATATCTGTTTTCGGTCAGTGGGCGGAGTACAGCGTGACCTTGCCGGAGGGCGGTCCTTACTATGTGTACTTTGTCGGTGAGAAGGGCAACTGGAATGGCAAGGAATTGCAAATCGATGATTTGCTCATCACGGATAGTGACGGAGCGGTTCTTGCTCAGGAAGATTTTGATAATGGCGTAAATAACAGCATTTTTAATGTGATCACCTTAAACCCCACCAATAACACTGTGGTTGTTGGTGAAAAGGTAATGGAAGAGCTCTGCAAAAACGGACATACTGCTGTAATCGACCCGGCTGTAGAACCCACTTGTACCCAGCCTGGTCTGACCAAGGGCAAGCACTGCTCTGTGTGCGGTCTTGTTTTGGTGGAGCAGCAGGAAATTCCCGCTACAGGTCACAGCTACGGTTCTGATGACAAGTGTGCTTGCGGCGCTGTACGGGCAAACCGGTCTGTGGCCATCAATGTAGATCTGCTTTCTGATGAAAAGAATATGAACTTCATTACAAGAACTGCCTATGAAGGCGGCACCACTTTGGTATTGAGAGCATTTGTGCCGGAGGGTGTTTCCTGGTGGGCAGTGAACTGGACCACCGATCCTGCCAATGTAGGTCTGTACAAGGCAGGCGCGGGCTTGGGACAGTATATGAGTTCTCAGAAAGGTCAGTGGGCGGATTACTTCGTAACACTGCCCAATGACGGCAACAGCTACTATTTCTACATCGTCGGCGCTAAGGGCGAGTGGAATGAACAGGAACTGCTGATTGACGATGTGATTCTGGTAGATAAGCTGGGTAAGACCGTAGCTGAAGACAGCTTCGACGACGGTATGCACAGCGGCATCTTTAAGGTTACGGAAAAGGATTCCAACAATCGGGTAGTTGTTCGTGAAGCTGTTGAGGCAGATTGTCTGCATACCCATAAGAAACAGGAAACCGGTGTAACACCTGATTGCACCAACGCCGGTTCTTTGGGCGCTTCTACCTGTAAGGACTGCGGCACTGTCCTGCACGGAGAAATTCCGTTGCCGGCAGTGGGTCACCAGTGGGTCAACGGCGAATGCACTGTCTGCCACGAGCAGCAGACTGCTGAAAACCATGTGGCTGCGATCTATATCGACAACATCACCGAGGAAACAGCCAGCTTTATCACAAAAGAAGCCTATGCAGGCGGTACAACTGTCAGCTTCAAGGCTTATGTGCCCAACAAGACAAATTGGTGGTCTGTAAACTGGACAACCGATCCTGCCAATGTAGGGTTGTACAAAGCAAACGCAGGCTTGGGACAGTATATGACTTCCCAAAAGGGTCAATGGGCAGATTACTCTGTGACCCTGCCTGATGACGGCAACAGCTACTACATCTATATTGTAGGTGCCAAGGGCGAGTGGAACGGCAAGGCATTGCTGATTGACGATGTAACCATCGGTACTGCAACTGAAGACTTTGAAAAGGGTCTTGACGATTGCTTGTTTGATGTGATCAAGGTTCATGGCGCAAACACCATCGTTCAGTGGCAGGTTGCGGCAACCGACCGTGATCCCTGCGCGGATGGACATACGGTTGTGACCGATCCGGCAGCAGAGCCCAGTTGCACCTTGCCCGGTCTGACTGAGGGCAGCCACTGCTCCGTATGTGAGCTTGTGCTGGTAGCCCAGGAGGAGATTCCTGCTACCGGTCATAGCTACGGTTCTGACGGCAAATGTGAATGCGGCGCTACAAGAGCAAACCGCAGTGTTGCTATCAATGTAGACCTGATCTCTGATGCTGACTATATGAACGTCATCACAAGAACTGCCTATGAAGGCGGCACCACTTTGGTATTGAGAGCATTTGTGCCGGAGGGTGTTTCCTGGTGGGCAGTGAACTGGACCACCGATCCTGCCAATGTAGGTCTGTACAAGGCAGGCGCGGGCTTGGGACAGTATATGAGTTCTCAGAAAGGTCAGTGGGCGGATTACTTCGTAACACTGCCCAATGACGGCAACAGCTACTATTTCTACATCGTCGGCGCTAAGGGCGAGTGGAATGAACAGGAACTGCTGATTGACGATGTGATTCTGGTAGATAAGCTGGGTAAGACCGTAGCTGAAGACAGCTTCGACGACGGTATGCACAGCGGCATCTTTAAGGTTACGGAAAAGGATTCCAACAATCGGGTAGTTGTTCGTGAAGCTGTTGAGGCAGATTGTCTGCATACCCATAAGAAACAGGAAACCGGTGTAACACCTGATTGCACCAACGCCGGTTCTTTGGGCGCTTCTACCTGTAAGGACTGCGGCACTGTCCTGCACGGAGAAATTCCGTTGCCGGCAGTGGGTCACCAGTGGGTCAACGGCGAATGCACTGTCTGCCACGAGCAGCAGACTGCTGAAAACCATGTGGCTGCGATCTATATCGACAACATCACCGAGGAAACAGCCAGCTTTATCACAAAAGAAGCCTATGCAGGCGGTACAACTGTCAGCTTCAAGGCTTATGTGCCCAACAAGACAAATTGGTGGTCTGTAAACTGGACAACCGATCCTGCCAATGTAGGGTTGTACAAAGCAAACGCAGGCTTGGGACAGTATATGACTTCCCAAAAGGGTCAATGGGCAGATTACTCTGTGACCCTGCCTGATGACGGCAACAGCTACTACATCTATATTGTAGGTGCCAAGGGCGAGTGGAACGGCAAGGCATTGCTGATTGACGATGTAACCATCGGTACTGCAACTGAAGACTTTGAAAAGGGTCTTGACGATTGCTTGTTTGATGTGATCAAGGTTCATGGCGCAAACACCATCGTTCAGTGGCAGGTTGCGGCAACCGACCGTGATCCCTGCGCGGATGGACATACGGTTGTGACCGATCCGGCAGCAGAGCCCAGTTGCACCTTGCCCGGTCTGACTGAGGGCAGCCACTGCTCCGTATGTGAGCTTGTGCTGGTAGCCCAGGAGGAGATTCCTGCTACCGGTCATAGCTACGGTTCTGACGGCAAATGTGAATGCGGCGCTACAAGAGCAAACCGCAGTGTTGCTATCAATGTAGACCTGATCTCTGATGCTGACTATATGAACGTCATCACAAGAACTGCCTATGAAGGCGGCACCACTTTGGTATTGAGAGCATTTGTGCCGGAGGGTGTTTCCTGGTGGGCAGTGAACTGGACCACCGATCCTGCCAATGTAGGTCTGTACAAGGCAGGCGCGGGCTTGGGACAGTATATGAGTTCTCAGAAAGGTCAGTGGGCGGATTACTTCGTAACACTGCCCAATGACGGCAACAGCTACTATTTCTACATCGTCGGCGCTAAGGGCGAGTGGAATGAACAGGAACTGCTGATTGACGATGTGATTCTGGTAGATAAGCTGGGTAAGACCGTAGCTGAAGACAGCTTCGACGACGGTATGCACAGCGGCATCTTTAAGGTTACGGAAAAGGATTCCAACAATCGGGTAGTTGTTCGTGAAGCTGTTGAGGCAGATTGTCTGCATACCCATAAGAAACAGGAAACCGGTGTAACACCTGATTGCACCAACGCCGGTTCTTTGGGCGCTTCTACCTGTAAGGACTGCGGCACTGTCCTGCACGGAGAAATTCCGTTGCCGGCAGTGGGTCACCAGTGGGTAGACGGCGAATGCACTGTCTGCCACGAGCAGCAGAGTACCGAAAACCATGTGGCTGCGATCTATATCGATAATATCACCGAGGAAACAGCCAGCTTTATCACGAAGGAGGCCTATGCAGGCGGCAGTACCGTAAGCTTCCAGGCCTACGTACCCTCCGGTACCGGCTGGTGGGTGGTCTGTTGGACCACTGATCCTGCCAATGTTGGCTTGTACAAGTGGACAAGCGGTCTGGGACAGTCTATGAGTTCACAAAAAGACCAGTGGGCAGATTACTCTGTGACCCTGCCCGATAACGGCAACAGCTACTACATCTATATTGTAGGTGCCAAGGGCGAATGGAACGGAAACGCCCTGCTGATCGATAATGTGACCGTCGGCACGGCAACGGAGGACTTTGAAAAGGGTCTTGATGATTGCCTGTTCAATGTGGTAAAGGTTCACGGCGCAAACACTATTGTGCAGTGGGAAATTGCAGAGGTCTACATTCCGGAAGGTCCCTGTGAGAACGGACATACGGAGGTTATTGACCCGGCAGTGGAGCCCAGTTGTACTGAAAGCGGTCTGACTCAGGGCAGTCACTGCTCCGTGTGCGGTACTGTCATTGTGGAACAGACTGTGGTAGAGGCTGCCGGACACCAGTGGGCAAACGGTGAATGCACTGTCTGCCATAAGCCTGAGGATACACCCGATAACCATGTGGCTGCAATTTATATCGACAACCTCACCGAGGAAAATGCCAGCTTTATCACCAAGGCAGCCTATGCAGGCGGCAGCGAGGTCAAGTTCCAGGCTTATGTGCCTTCCGGTACCGGCTGGTGGGCGGTCTGCTGGACCACTGATCCTGCCAATGTTGGCTTGTACAAGTGGACAAGCGGTCTGGGACAGTCTATGAGTTCACAAAAAGACCAGTGGGCAGAGTATTCTGTGACACTCCCCAATGACGGCAAGAGCTATTACATCTATATTGTAGGTGCCAAGGGCGAGTGGAACGGAAACGCCCTGTTGATCGATAATGTGACCGTCGGCACGGCAACGGAGGACTTTGAAAAGGGCTTTGAAGACTGCCTGTTCAATGTTGTGGAAATCCACGGCGCAAACACCATTGTGGAATGGAAAATTGCGGAAATCGACAGTCAGGATGATCCTTGTGAGAATGGTCATACGGAGGCCATTGACCAGGCAGTTGAACCCAGCTGTACGGAAAGCGGTCTGACTCAGGGCAGTCACTGCTCCGTGTGCGGTACTGTCATTGTGGAACAGACCGTAGTGGAAGCTGCCGGTCACCAGTGGGCAAACGGTGAATGCTCCGTCTGCCACGAGCCCCAGCCCGCCAATGAAAACCACCTTGCTGCCATTTACATCGATAACCTGACAGAAACCACCCCCATGAGCTTCATCACCAAGGAAGCCTATGCAGGCGGTACGGAAATCAAGTTCCAGGCTTATGTGCCGACCGGTGCATCCTGGTGGGCAGTGAGCTGGACTACAGACCCTACCAATGTGGGTCTGTACAAGTGGACAGCAGGCTTGGGTAAGAATATGAAGTCTTCTTCTGTGTATGATGCATGGGCAGAGTATTCAGTGACACTGCCCAATGACGGCAACAGCTACTACGTCTACATCGTAGGTGCCAAAGGTGAATGGGGCGGAAACGCCCTGCTGATCGATGATGTGACCGTCGGCACGGTAACAGAGGACTTTGAAAACGGCTTTGAAGACAGTCTGTTCAGCGTTGTGGAAACCCACGGCGTAAATACCGTTGTGGAATGGCAGACTATTGAAGACGAAAGTCAGGAAGAATCTGCCGAAAGCTATGTGGCCGCGATCTACATCGATAACCTGACAGAAACCACCCCCATGAGCTTCATCACCAAGGAAGCCTATGCAGGCGGTACGGAAATCAAGTTCCAGGCTTATGTGCCGACCGGTGCATCCTGGTGGGCAGTGAGCTGGACTACAGACCCTACCAATGTGGGTCTGTACAAGTGGACAGCAGGCTTGGGTAAGAATATGAAGTCTTCTTCTGTGTATGATGCATGGGCAGAGTATTCAGTGACACTGCCCAATGACGGCAACAGCTACTACGTCTACATCGTAGGCGCCAAGGGCGAATGGGGCGGAAAAGCCCTGCTGATCGATGATGTGACCGTCGGCTCTGCAACGGAGGACTTTGAAAACGGCTTTGAAAACAGTCTGTTCACTGTTGTGGAAACCCATGGCGCAAACACCATTGTGGAATTGAAGCGCAAAGAAGATTCTGAAGACCAGTAAAAAAGGGGAGGGGATGGCCCTGTAACCATCCCCTCCACCGGCACGGCTGAATAGGAAAAACAGGAATTCCAGAAATTCCAAATTCTGTTCACATAAAAATTAAGAAAGGAAGCGATCAAATTATGCAAAAACCTGCAAATCGAATCCTTAGCATGCTGTTGGCATTGGTTATGGTAC
This sequence comes from uncultured Oscillospiraceae bacterium, assembly GCA_964560245.1. Lineage (GTDB taxonomy): Bacteria > Bacillota > Clostridia > Oscillospirales > Oscillospiraceae > Faecousia. The sequence continues at coordinate 22,047 of CAZLLC010000002.1, forward strand.
TGACTATGCTGCCGGCAACCGTTCTCGCTGACGGCGAAACGGATGTATTGGAAGGGTGGAGTGTCACGCTGGGTGAAAGCATCGGCGTTAATTTCTACCTGAACAGTGCAGACTACACTGTTAACGCAACTGTTAACGGCGAGACAGTTACCCCCGCTACTTCCGGTGAGGTCGTAACTGTCAATGTTGCGGCTGCACAGATGACCGATACCATCGGTTTGACTGTGAAAAACGGAGAAGAGGTTGTGCATACCGGCGAATATTCTGTCCGTCAGTACGCCGAAACCATTCTCACCGGCGACTATGCCGATGAGACCAAGCAGATCGTCAAGGAAATGCTGAACTACGGCGCAGCGGCTCAGACCTATTTTGCTTACAACACAGGTTCTCTTGCCAACGCGGGCTATGAGATCGAAACCCCCGCAACCGTTCCTACTGAGGTTCCGGAAGTGACCGCAGAGGATAATCTGGACGGTATTGATCTGTACGGTATGTCCTTGGTATTCCGCTCCAAGACTGCAGTCCGTTTCTACTTTACAGTCAGCGGCAGTATTGAGGATTATGACTTTAAAGTCGGCACAGCGGAATATGAAGCTGTGGAGAAAGACGGTCTGTACTATGTAGAGATCGGCGACATCAATCCCCAGGATCTGAGTGAGGAGTTTACCGTTTATGTTAACGGTGGTGACCTGATGGCCACCTACAGCCCCTTAAACTACATTGTCAGAAAATACAACAGCTCCAGCAGCTCCGCTGAGTTGATTGCACTGGTACAGGCACTGTACGGCTACCATCTGGAAGCCATTGCATATGTAAGATTCCTGGCATCTGAGGCTGTCAGACCCACTGAGGGCAATGTGGCTGCGCTGAATATCTACTACATCAGAGATAGCGCGCCTATGAGCTTTATTACCAAGGATGCTTATCCTGCCGGCACCACCATCACCTTTAAGGCCTATCAGCCCTACATCGCTGATACCAGCAACAACTGGTGGGGCGTTGGCACGACCACCGATGCCGCTACCGGCAGCATCTACACCTGCGCCAAGGCAGGCAACAATATGTACAGCGCAGATAATGACAATTACTGGGCTGAGTTCAGCTACACGATCCCTGCAGATGCTGAAGATTCCTATATTTACATTGCTGGCGCAAAGAATGTCGCATGGATCAACGATCTGCTGCTGATCGACGATGTGGTCATCACCACGCCGGACGGCAATTCTGTTAGCGATGGCTTTGAATATGGCCTGACTGCCGGCCTGTTTAATTTCAATGCTGTGAGCGGTAACGATTTCAATGCAGTAACCCTGCAGAATCTCAGCCCTGTTACAGCACAGGAGGCTCTGGAGGTCGTGAAAGCCCAGTACGGTGATACCGTTTCTGTTGGCACTGAGCTAATCTCTAACCTGTGGGTCAAGGGTAACGAGTTTACTGTCAGCTGGACTGCTTCTGCCGGCGCTTCTGTAGCAGGCAATAAGCTGTCCTTGATCGCACAGAACGAGGATACGGAATACACTCTGACCGTTACCGTTTCTAAGGACAGCGATACTGCTTCCTACAGCTGGAACGGCACAGTAGATGCCCGTACAGGTAATGTGGCAGCGCTGAATATTTACTATATTAGCGAAAGCGCTCCTATGAGCTTTATCACAAAGGCTGCTTATCCTGCAGGAACTACTATTACATTTAAGGCATATCAGCCCTACATTTCCGATACAAGCAACAACTGGTGGGGCGTTGCCGGTACTGCGGATGCTGCTGCGGGCAGTATTTATACCTGTGCTAAGGCTGGCAATAAGATGTACAATGCAAACAATAACGATTGTTGGGCGGAGTACACCTATACATTGCCGGAAGGCAGTGCAGATTCCTATTTCTACATTGCCGGCGCAAAGAATATTGCGTGGAAGGATTATCCGTTGCTGATTGATGATGTGGTCATTACCACACCGGATGGCACTGTTGCTACCGATGATTTCGAGGCTGGGTTGACTGCTGGCTTGTTCAATGTGAATACAGCAAGCGCCGTAACGCTGCTTGCAGTGAATCCTGCAACTGCAGAGGAAGCTTTGGCTGATTTGAAGGCATCCTATGGCGACAACATCGCTGTAGGTACCGAATTAGTTTCTGCCTGGACATTGGACAGCACCAATTTCGATGTTTCCTGGACAGCCACCGGCGCAGCCTCTGTCACGGACGGTAAGCTGACTGCAATTGCACAGAATGAAGCAGCCGACTATACACTGACTGCAACTGTAACAAATGACAGCGATACTGCTTCCTACAGCTGGAACGGCACAGTAGATGCCCGTACAGGTAATGTGGCAGCAATTACAGTTAATAAGCTTAATGAAAAGACGCCTATGAGCTTCATCACGAAAGAAGCCTACGCAGGCGGTAGCACCATCAGCTTTGATGCTTTCGTACCCACCGGTGCCACCTGGTGGCGGGTCGCTTATACAACTGATCCTGTCAATGATGTAAGCATCTACAGGGGCACAGTGATGACCTCCGTAAAGGATGCATGGGCAGAGTATTCCGTGACACTGCCTGATGATGGTAATAGTTATTATATCTACTTTGTAGGTGAAAAGGGTCAATGGAAGGACAGCGAAGGCAATATGCTGCAGCTACTCATCGACAATGTGACCATCACCAGTGGCAGCACCGTTGCAACCGATGATTTTGAAGGCGACAGCCTGTTTGATTTCAATGCCGGCGCAGCACTGCTGAATGTGAATCCTGCAACTGCAGAGGAAGCTTTGGCTGATTTGAAGGCAGCATATGGCGACAACATCGCTGTAGGCACCGAATTAGTTTCTGCCTGGACATTGGACAGCACCAATTTCGATATTTCCTGGACAGCCACAGGCGCAGCCTCTGTCACGGACGGAAAGCTTGCAGCCATTGCCCAGAATGAAGATGCAGACTACACCCTGACTGTAACCGTCACAAATGACAGCGATACTGCTTCCTACAGCTGGAACGGCACAGTAGATGCCCGTACAGGTAATGTGGCAGCAATTACAGTTAATAAGCTGAATGAAAAAACGCCTATGAGCTTTATCACAAAGAATGCCTATGCAGGCGGCACCACAATCAGCTTTGAAGCTTTCGTGCCTACCGGTGCAACCTGGTGGAGGGTCGCTTATACAACTGATCCTGTAAATGATGTAGGTATTTACAAGGGTACAGTGATGACTTCCGTAAAGGATGTATGGTCGGAATACTCCCTGACACTGCCGGATGATGGCAACAGCTATTATATTTACCTTACAGGCGCCAAGGGCGAATGGAATGACAGCGAAGGCAATATGCTGGATCTGTTGGTAGATAATGTTGTCATCACAGCACCGGACGGTACCTCCGTCACCGATGATTTTGAAGGCGACAGCCTGTTTGATTTCAATGCCGGCGCTGCGCTGCTTGCTGTGAATGCAGCCACTGCAGAAGAGGCTTTGGCTGAACTGAAGGTATCCTATGGTGCTTCCATTGCCGATGGCACCGAACTGGTTACTACCTGGAAGGTGGGTGGTAAAAATTTTACCGTACAATGGACTGTGGACGAAGGGGCGTCCGCAGCATCCATTGAGAATAATAAGCTGGTTTTGACCCCCCAGGGTACAACGGTCAATTACCTGCTGACCGCCACTGTCAGTGACGGTGAAGACACTGCTTCCTACAGCTGGATCGACAATGTGAAGCCCCAGGCAAACAATGTGGCTGCCATTACCATTGGCAAGCTGAGCAATGATAATACAATCAGATTTATTACCAATGATGCCTATGTCGGCGGCAGTACCATCAGTTTTGATGCTTATGTTCCCACTGGCGCATCCTGGTGGAGGGTTGCTTATACCACCGATCCTGTAAATGATGTAAGTATTTACAAGGGTACAGTGATGACTTCCGTAAAGGATGTATGGTCGGAATACTCCCTGACACTGCCGGATGACGGCAACAGCTATTACATTTACCTTACAGGTCCCGGGGGCGAATGGAAGGACACCGAAGGCGAGTATCTGGATCTGCTGGTTGACAATGTAACCATTACCGCACCCGACGGCACCATTGCCACCGACGATTTCGAGGGCGACAGCCTGTTTACTTTAAGCAATATCGCCGCGCTGCAGACCATTGAGCCTGAGGAAGTTACTCCCCGGGCAGGCAATTACGCAGCGATCTATATGGACTATCTGACAGAAGACACCGCCAGCTTTATTACGAAGGAAGCCTATGCCGGCGGTAGTACGATCAGCTTTGAAGCCTATTTACCTGAGGGCGCATCCTGGTGGTCAGTAAGCTGGACAACCGATCCTGCTGATGTAGGCTTGTATACATGGCAAAACGGCTTGGGACAGAATATGAGCAGTTACTCCGTCAAGGGCGCATGGGCAGAGTATTCCGTAACACTACCCGATGACGGCAACAGCTACTATGTCTATATCGTTGGCCCTAAGGGTGAATGGGAAGACGAGGCAGTGCTGATCGACAATGTGGTCATCACAGAGCCCGGTGGTACCGAGACTGTGGAAGACTTTGAAAACGGTCTGGAGAGCAGCATTTTCAGCTATATCTCCAGAAACTCCGGCGGAGAAGACCTTGTGGTGCTGCTGACCTACAACTATGCTCTGGAGGTTACAGTCGCGAATCTGTCCACCGGTATTGAACTCATTACCAAGACTGCGTTTCCTGCCGGCACCACCGTCACCTTTGATGCGAAGGTACCGGAAGACCACGACTGGTGGGCCTTGGATTGGACTACTGATCCCGGCTCTGTGAACAATGAGAGTGCCCGGTATGCACATAGCAGCAGCGGTACTACACTCAAATCCTTTACGGGAAAGTGGAGCAACTATACCGTTACATTGCCGGAAAGCGGCGGTCCCTACCACCTGTATTTTGCAGGTCCCAATGAATGGGGCACCAACACACTGCTGATCGATAATTTTAAGGCAGTGGATGCTGACGGCAATGTGTTGGCTGACGAAAACTTTAACCACGCAATCGCCGATTCCGTCTTTGTTGCCAGCTCCAATGCTGCAGCAATGTATGAGGTTACCAGCTACAACGAAAATGACGACGCGGAAGTGGAGTTTACAGCTTATGCTGCACCCACGGTGAACCGTAACGTGACTGCTGAAAATAAGGGCGCTATCGGCGCTGCGTACAGAAATATGGCAGATGCCGGCTTTAACAAGGCTATCGCTTTGCATGAAGGTTCCAGCGGAACTTTTACGGCCACTGACGTGGATGGGATCAAGGCGCAGATCGCCGAGCGCAGCGCTGCTGTAGAAGCTGTTGCGCAGATTGTTATGGAAAAGGCTGGCAGATATGGCATTTCCTATTACGTCAAGGATTGGGGCTTGTATAATTTGGGCGGCACATATACCGATGACTACGGTGTTGACAGCAGCTTCGATCTGACACAGGATGATTTTAATGAGATCATCAGCGCTATGTTTGATTCCGATAACCCTTACAGCGAAAACACTGGCTACGCCGGTCACTTCGGCTATGACGAGCCCTTCTATGCTGACCTGGAGAAGGTGGGCTGGGCGGCTCAGGCCTATAAGGCAACCGGCGTAGGCGGTGAGTTGTTCGTAAACCTGCTGCCCACTTATGTGAACAGTAATTCTCCTCAGCTGGGCGCAGAAACCAACTGGGATAAGCTGTTTGGTGACTACACCTACGAGAACTACCTGAACGAATATTTAACGCAAACCGACGGCTGCCTGGATTACATCTGCTGGGACTACTATCCTTTTATGAATGCAACCAATGCAGCAGGAACGGATATTTCCAGTCAGCAGGCTACCCGTATCCAGAAATATCTGGCAGGCTATGAGCTGATGGCCAATGCAGCCAAGGAAAGTGACCGGGAGCTGCGGATCATCATTCAGTCCTCCGGTGACTCCTTAGGCAATAAGGATCTGGAGGGAAAATCCGAGCTTAGCTTCCAGATCTATTCCGGTCTGGCATTCGGCGTTAAGGAATTTATCTACTATATGTACAGTGGTAGCGGCACATCCGGTTACGACTACATCTTCCGTTACGATGACCAAAAATACAACGATACTGTTTACGGTTGGGCACAAGCTGTCAATACCGCTGTTCACAGTTTCGAAGAAGTGTACAACGAGTACACCTGGAGCAATGTGATGAAGGTGGATGCCGACAGCTCCAGTGTGATGATGAACAACCTGACAGGCGCTGTCACCTCCAGTGATGTGCTGAAGGTTGAAGGCACCGGTGACTATCTGGTTGGTATGTTCACCGCAAAGGATTCCGCAAGCGACAGACAGAATGCTTTTATGATCGTGAATGCGGAGTATGATCCCAGTGCTGCGGCACACGATATCGTGCTGACTATGGCCGGTGCTTCTGCTATGTACATTTGCCGTGACGGTGAGCAGACTGTTATGAAGCTCAACGACACCCAGTGCATCCTGGAGGATGTACAGCCCGGCGAGGGTATCTTTGTGGTACCTCTGTACTGATACAAACACAATAAATGAGATATGAAGCTACAACGGTATAATATACAATATAATCATTCGGTCACATCCTGGGATGAAGGATTGCCGTTGGGCAATGGAAGGATGGGCTGTCTCCTTTACGGAGACAGTCCTATCCGTTTATCCGTAGATCGTGTAGATCTGTGGGATACCAGACCCCATCCGGCTACCTCGGAAAAAGGTTTTTGCTATGAAAACCTGGTAAAGCTGTCCACAAGCGGTAAAAAAGCCGACTGGGCGGAACGGGATCGCCTGTTTGAGCGGATCTATAGTGAATTTGCCTACCCGTCCAAGATCTCAGCCGGCAGAATAGAGCTTGATTTCGGTGAAAAACCGGAGCATATCCAATCTAAAGTGGATATTCAAAAAGCGGTCGGTACGATGTCCTTTGATGGAGGGCGTATAGAGATATTTGCCCACGCCACCCGTTTCTTTTCGGTGGCAAAGGTGACGGGGGACTTCCGGCTGGATCTGCACATACCAAACTATATCTCCGCCAAACCCTGTTTAAACAATGAGAAGACAGGAGATGGCGGTGCTGTCAGCGCCCGGGTCGTTATGGGTTACCCCAAGGCCCATATCCGGCGGGAAGGGAACTTCACCTATTACATCCAAAATACTTTGACTGACTTCTCCTACGGCGTTTTCGTTTATTCCGTAAAAAAAGCGGGGTATACGGAGCTGTATTTTACGATTGAAACCAGTCAGGATTCTGACAATTTTACAGAGCTTGCCAAGGAGAAGCTTCAAAAAGCCGCTCAAGTGGGTTATAATGTGCTCAAACGGGAGCATATGGACTGGTGGCGGAAGTATTGGGAAAAGTCCCGGATCTCTATTGGCGACCCCCTGCTGGAAAAGACCTATTACCGCAGCTGGTATCTGTTTGCGTCCTGCAGCCGAAAAGGCTGTTATCCTATGCCTTTACAGGGCGTGTGGACGGCAGATAACGACTGCCTGCCGCCCTGGAAAGGAGACTACCACCACGATACCAATACCCAGCTTTCTTATCAGGCCTACTTAAAAGCCAACCGCCTTGAAGAAGGAGAGAGTTTTCCGGACTATCTGTGGCAGTTAAAGCCCCAGTATGAGAAAGTGGCACGGGAGTTTTTTGGCGTGGAGGGTCTGCTGATCCCCGGCGTGTCCACCATAGACGGAAAGCCTATGGGCGGCTGGTCTCAGTACGCCCTGTCTCCCACTATGAGCATCTGGACAGCCCAAAGCTTTGACGAGTATTACCTCTATACCGGTGACCGGGCATTTTTGGAGCAGCGCGCCTTCCCGTTTTTGGATGGGATAGCCACTGCCATAGCTGGGCTGCTGATAGAAAAAGAAGGTCAGCTTTGTCTGCCCCTTTCCACCTCTCCGGAGATCTATGATGCAACCCCTGAAGCCTACCTGACACCTAACTCCAACTTTGATTTGGCGCTTATGCGGTATCTGTTTGGCCGCTTGGCGGATTATTGCCGAATTTTGGACAAAGATCCGCACAAGTATGAAAATATTTTGTCTAAGCTGCCGCCTATCGGTATTGTGGACGGGCATATCGGCTTGAACGCCCTGCAGCGGCTGGATCAGTCCCACAGGCATTTTTCACATCTGATGTGTCTGTATCCTCTGCATCTGATCAATTATGATACAGGGGAGCATAAAGCACTCTATGACAATGCCCTTTTGGAGATCGAGCGGCTGGGTATGGGTATGTGGGTAGGATTTTCCTATGCTATGTGCGCTCAGATCTATGCCATGGCAGAGCAGGGCAACGCAGCCTACGAAAAGCTGCGCCAGTTTGCCGATGGCTTCGTAGCAGATAACGGCTTCCATCTTAACGGCGATTTTCGGCATAAAGGTTATACGACCTTCCATTACCGACCCTTCACCTTAGAGAGCCTGTTCGGCTACTGCGACGCGCTGCAGGAAATGCTGCTGCAGGAGCATCAGGGCTATTTGCACCTGTTCCCGGCAATTCCCGAGGACTGGCAGCAGCGGACAGTAAGCTTTGAAAACCTGCGCAGCTACGGCGGTGTGCTGGTCAGCGCATCCTCTGCGGGAGGTTATTTGGAGCAGGTCACACTGCAGCTGCCCCGGGCTATGGAACTGAAAATCAAAAATACATTCAAGGGAACTGCGGTTTGTGCCCGTTCCTGCGATGGCAATAAGACTGTATCCTGTCAGGATGATATGTTTGTTTTATATCTTCCGGCAGGTGTTACGACCATTACGCCAACAGAAGGAGATCACCAATGAAAAGTGAAATAAAATTTGGCTTTTGGAATTATGTAGAAAGCGGTGTATTCGGCAAGGAAGCCGTGCAGGATTGGGCGGATATGCACTGCAATCTGCCTATGAGCTTCAACTATGACCACACCTGCCATAACAAACAGGATATGCTAGATGTTCTGGATGAGTGCCAAAAATACGGTATGAAGCTGATCATCCGGGACACCCGCACAAGATTCAGAACTTTGGAACGGGTAGGGGAGGAACAGTTTGCTCAGGGCGTAAAGGAGGCTTATGCCGACTTTGGCAAGCATCCCGCAACCTTTGGCTTCTTCGTGGGTGATGAGCCCAGACCGGATCAAAACGAGCTGTACATCAAAACGGTACAGATCGTGATGGAGCATACCCCCGGCTTGATCCCCTACGGCAATTTAGTGCCCTATTGGGGCGGCGGTTCGGATTACGATATGCTGGTTGGTGCGCCTGAAGAGGAGCACACCAAATTGGTGGACGATTACCTGCGGGAGACCAAGGTGCCGCTGCTGGGCTATGACCAGTACAGCCAGTGCTTAAACGATGCCCACAATCAGCAGGTTGGCATCAACAGCTACTTTTTGGTGCTGGATAAGTACTGTGAGCTGGCAAAAAAGTATGACATTCCGTTCTATCCCACATTGCTTTCCTGCGGTCACTGGGGCTGCCGTGTGCCGACTGAGGATGATATCCGCTGGCAGATCTATACGGCGCTGGCTCACGGCGCAAGAGGTATTTTGTGGTTCCATCTGTATCAGCGCGGCGCTGGCAGCAGCTATGTAGGCTTGCCCCTGCTGGGACCCGACCGGCTGAGAACGCCTTTGTTTGATATTATTTCCCGTCAGCACTATATTTTTAATTGCTACTATCGGGAGATCTTTGAAAAGCTTGAGATGACTGCGGTTTACCATACCGGTCATATCTATGACCCGAAAAAGCGGTTCTGCGCCGATGATGTACTGCTGGATGTGAACGGCAAGTTCTCCTATCCCACCATCATCACCTACTATAAGGAAATCGATTCGGATCAGCGGTGGATGTCCATCGTCAATGCCCATCAGCGGCTTTCCAACCGGATCAAGCTGACTTACCGGGACGGCAAGGTAGAGCATTATTGGCTTGCCCCCGGTGAGATGAAACTGATCAAGCTCTGATGCTGAAAGGAAGAGAAAAATGAAGCTTTCAATATGGTCAAGCTACTATATGGACTTAAATGCAGAGGATGCCATTAAGAGATTGGCTCAAAACGGCATAAATTGCTGCGAGCTTTCTGACGAGCACGGTCTGGAGCTGCTGTCCAGAGGCGATGATGTGATCAAAACGGGAAAAGCATTTGCCCAATTTCTGCAGGAGCAGAATATGGAGGTTTCTCAGGGACATCTGTGGCTGTACATCAAAATATGTACGGATGAGGATGCTCTGGAAAAGCTTTACCGGTGGATCGATCTGTATGAAGCCATCGGCATCAAAAATATGGTGCTTCACTGCGACAGTATGATCGATACAGACTTCAGCCGTCAGGAAAAGATGGAAAAGAATATCGAAAAATTGCGGTTATTGGCAGAATACATCAAAAACAAGGACATTACTGTTTGTCTTGAAAACTTAGGCAAAACATCCATAGTCAAAAATGCTGATGATTTGCTGTATATGATCGATCATATAAAAAGCAGCAGATTCGGCATCTGCCTGGATACAGGACATTTGAATTTAACGGATAAGGATCAGCGGCAATTTATACTGAAAGCCGGTGATAAGCTGAAAGCCTTGCATATTGCCGACAATCACGGCGAATTGGATGACCATCTGATGCCCTTTAACGGCGGTGAGATCGACTTCACCGAGGTGGTTAAAGCGCTTAAAGAAATCAACTATAAAGGTATTTTTAATCTTGAAATTCCCGGGGAACGAAAAGTTCCTATACAATTGCGGGATGCGAAGATCCAATATGTAAAAGCAACCTATGAGTATTTGATGAGTCTGTAAATAAAAATGCGATCAAATAAGGAACTTGTTTGCAATGCATAATGTAAAAAAGGTAGACACGCTGGTTTTCAGTGTGTCTACCTTTAGTTTTGCTTCATACTAAATCTTAATAAAATCCTTTAACTCTCGCCGGTCAAAATTTCGCCATAATGCGTTCTCCTCCTTGATGGGCGTCAGCCCATCTGCGTCGTCGGCCTTTTCTGGCGAAATTTATCCTCGGCGAGCTTTTAAAGTTTTCTATTAAGAATTAGTATCAGTCGGCAACGATGGCGGTTCCGGCGGGGATCTTTATAATCCTGGATTTGTCTTTTTCAACCCACACATCCATTGCGGAGGGGTTATAAAACATTCTTTCGTCGGCGGAGATCTTCAGCATTTTTTGCGCTGAAATGTAATCGAAGATCTCACCGTTTGCAGCATACCATATTTTGTCATTGTTGCAGAGGGTCTGAAGCAGCCTTTCTGTATTTTTCCATTCGTCTTCCGTTGTTAATTCGTGACTGTGTCCCCAAATATAGAAAAGAGGCTTTGCCCATGGGCTGTCTATATCCTTTAAAAAGCGCTCTGCAAGAGACATAGCTTTTTTGAAGTGACAGGTGGGATGCCATTCCAAAAAATTCTCCGGAAGATCAAAATCCTGTGTATCCTTGACGGTTCGTGCATAGTCGATATCGCAGGAATTTATAATTTGAATCACATTCGGGCTGTAAGAACCGCTGGGGTAGGACATACCGGTCACCGGATATCCGGCGATTTGTTCAAGAGTTCTTCTGTCATCCATTATTTCTGTAACGAGGGAAGCATTGGGCATCCTGGAAGGCCAGCCGTGTGAAAGGGTATGACAGGCAATCTCGTGATTGCGGTATAGTTCCCGAACTTCTTTTAATTCTTCATCTGTTTTTCCTATGTGGTTTTTGCCGTTCAGGTGAAATGTAGCTTTAAGATGATACTGATCAAAAAGGGAAATCAGCCGTGCATCATTTTGGGAGCCATCGTCAAAGCTGAAGGTCACGATCCGCTTTACACCGCCCGGATAAATATGATATTGGATCATCGCTTATACCCTCCTTATAAATTGAAAAGCAGTATTGCTGTTATGCCTAAGCAAAAGGCGGCTATTTGACTTTTGCTGATCTTTTCTCTAAGCACGATAACAGATATTTCCAAAGCTGCCAGTATTACGCTGACATTTACAATGGGGAATACAACAGCGCTTGGAAGCAAACCTGCAAGCATGGTGTTTGCTGTATTGGCGACCGCCATAGAAGCTCCTACAATTATGACGTGTAACACAACGTGGGCATCTATGCGGATTTTTTGTTCAGATTTTTTCCGCTTTAACAAGGAAGCTGCTAATGAAAAAAGCATTGCCAAAACAAAAGCCAGGAATAAGAAGCTTCCCGTTTCATTATGCGCATCGGATTTTTGCTGAATTTTCTGCACAAGGCCCAGCCCACCGGATGACAGCATGGCAATGATCAGGCTCATCGGTAGCCCATACGGTTTGTTTTGATTTTTTTCCGGCTTGATCGATGTGAGAATGATCGTACCGACACAAAGCAATATGCTGATGATCTTCAGCGCATTCATATGTTCCTGCCATAAGACCGTTCCAAAAACAGTTGGAATAATAAAGCCCAACGAATAAACCATTGCGCAGACGGAAACAGGCGCCTTTGTAAGCGCTGCAGTATAAGTCCACTGGGAAGAAATCGTCAGTATTCCGTAGGCAAGCGCCAGGAGTATCGTTGTTGCTGACGGATAAACCATATCTTTTATATTTACGACCCCGATCACTGCCGCTGCTACAGCAAACAAAAGGGTCTGGATAATATAAAAGCTTTGTTTGCTGCTGTTGCAAGCGCCCAGTTTTTTGGAAAAAACCGCTCTTGCAGTTGAGCAGACAACGGAAGCCGTTAAAAGCAACATTGTAACAGGACTCATTGCACATTACCCTTGATGATCTCAGCCAAATTGGGACTTAGTATTTTCCTTGTATCATCATCAACAAGGCTGAAACGGTTGCCGTCATAGGGGGTGCTCAGGTAATTCCAAACACAGTAGGGCATACCGTTTTCTTTGGCAAAGCGGATCAGATCCCGCATATAGTTTTCACGGTATTTCACTGGACAGTGACGGATCGTTCCAAATTCGCCCAGCCACAGAATTTTGTCCGGATGGTTCTGCACAAAATCACTGGCAGGTTTCAGTGTATTACAAAGCCATTCGTAATCAATAGCAGCTGCATCCGGATAGGCTTTGGCCTGAGGATCCTTGCGCATAAGCTGCGCATAACTGTCATATCGCGCTATTTCCTCGGGGGTAACAGCAGGGTAGGGCATTACCCGGTTGTAATAATGCTGCGCCGGTTGTAAAACACCCCGCTGATGGGTGAACTCGTGGGGACTGTAATTGTGAAATGTATATATAATTTTTTCGTCATCCCATACCTTCAGGAACGGAAGCTTTGGGGCGCTGTTCCAGCAGGTGCTTCCCACAATGATATATCTGTCGGTGTTGATTTTGCGAATAGCCCGGATCGTTCTGTCGGCAAGCGCATTCCACTTTTGGGGTTCGATATCAAGCACTTCGTTTAAAAGCTCAAACATAACCTCGCTGTGACCGGAAAAGCGTTTTTCCATCTCGACCCAGAGCGCAATAAATCGCTGTTGAAGCGCCTCATCTTCGAAAAGAGAGACCGTTTCCTCGATATCGCAATAATTACCCACAGCCTTGTGCAAATTCAGAACAACACGCAAACCGTGTTTTTCACAGGCATTTACAAATGATTGAAGATAACCGAAGATCTCATCACGGTAGTGATAGGGATTTTCATAATACTCCATAACGATCTGATCAAAGCCAATACGCACGTGATCCATTCCCATATTTTTGATGTTTTCTGCATCCCATGCGGTGATGTAGCTTGCAAAATGCTCCATATCCCCAACGGTTATCGGCATTCGCCAGGCATCCGGCAATGTATTGAATCGCTTGTAGTTTGTAAGCCAGCCGCCGATACCCATACCGCGCTGAAACCCTTTTATTGTTTTCATACGTGTACACTCCTTTTGAAAGAATTATACAAAACTACGGCGTGTATTGCTATGATATAAAATAGATGTATTTGCACAAAAGATAGATTTGTGCTATAGTGATCAGGAGGTGAGCAGGATGGATTATCATATCAGCATCACAGAAGATGGAATTACCAGTTATCCTATGCATAAGCATACGTTTTGCGAGATTATGCTATATTTGGAAGGTACGGGCTTTTTGAGAACAGAAAAGGGCGATATTCCTTTTGAAAGAGGAACAGCCATTATTGTACCGGCGCATATGATGCACGGCTCTGTATCAGAAAACGGCTTTAAAAATATTTCCTTAGGCGGAACATTTGAAAACCTGTTGCTTTTTGATCAGCCTGTTTCCGTTCAGACCACCGAAGACAGCAGTATTCTCAGCAAGCTGATCTATGGCAATAGATTTTCTGACAGCTTATACTTAAATGCGCTTGTAAATTGCTATCTGTCTTCCCTAATGCAAAGCGTTCAAAGCGCCTCGCATATTGATCGCGCAATTGATAAGATCATTAAAACCGTCTCTCAAAATGCCTTAAACCCGGATTTTAGTATCACAGAAGCCCTTCATTTATCGGGTTACGCCGAGGATTATATTCGCGCCAAATTTAAGGAAACAACAGGCAAGACTCCCACAGAATTTGTCAGTACCGTTCGCATTGACCACGCCTGTAAGCTGATGGACATTTACGGCAAGGAGCTGTCGGTTACCGAGCTTTCCGAAAAATGCGGTTTTGCCAGCGCGCCCTATTTTTCCCGTGTGTTTAAAAAGATCAAGCAGATCAGTCCGGCGCAGTATATGCGTACCCGGTTTTAACCTGGGCGACAAGAGGACGGTTTTTTGCCTTGCACTTTAATATGCTGAAGCCCCGTGCCGACAATCGGCACGGGGCTTTCGTCATATCAGTGTGTCAGTATAAATTGGATCACCGGCGCATTGTCCGCAAGACCGTGGGGGTGGTGGTCACATTCCGGCTTTAGATGGCATTCAAAATCAACTTCAGATGCCTCGTAGGCGCTCTGTAAATAGTGACCGTTTTCGTGATAGGGTACAACCCTGTCTGCAAGGCCGGCAACCAGCACCACCGGAATCTTATACTGTAGAAGAAGGGGGATCTGATCCAGCGGCATCTGCCGGTAGGCGATCAGCTCAGACATACTTTGGATTTGAAGCGCATTGTAGAGCTCCTCCATCTGGATACCAATCTCTTCCCGCTTGGCAACGCCTAAACATCCGGGACAGCTTAAGTAGTTGATCACAGGCGCGTCCAAATACAGACAGGAAATGATTTCCGGGTATTTGGCTGCCAGCTTGATAGCCATTAGACCGCCACAGCTCATACCGATGGGCACAACACGCTTTTGGAGCTTATATTTTGTGGTAACAAAACCGATAAATCTGGCTGCCCGATCCAAATCCTCGTCTGTACCCCAACGGTTATCGCTTTTTACATAGCAAAGATGGAAGCCGTGCTTCAACAGCTCAATTTCTGCCGCCTGGGGAAAAGCATCCCGATACACCAGCTTCACTGCCAAACGACCATTTTTCGTTCCTTCCTTTGGAAAAACGACACTTGCCTGCCGACCCTCAAAAAGAAACTCTTCCATTAAAAAATTGTTCCATAATTTGGACATAAAAACGTTCCTCCTTGTTATTCAAACAGCACATCCTCTAACTTTTTTCCCTCCAGCAGCGCATAAAACCGCTGGCAGATCTCTTTTTCTTCTTCTGTAAGCTCAGTCCGGTTTTCAACATCCTTAAAGCGCTCGTATGTGTAATACCGCACGCCAATGGCGTTGATGCGCTGCATCATTTCAGGATCATCAAGGGGGAGCGCCACGCTTTCGGGATCTGTGAAGAACTTATTATACCCGGGAAAAGCAAAATGCTCCGCTTCGCCGGGATCGTATGCGTGGTAAGGCTTTATCACAACGCCTCTTTGCATAAGCGCTTTAAGCTTTTCAAAATGTGTTTTATAAACATCTGCCGGCAAACAGTTTTCCCGCTTGCAGATGCCTGCAGCCAAGCCGCAAACCTCACCCAACACACCGAGGGTCCTCATAACTCTTACGCAGGAAAAAGCAATATGAGTTGTGCTTACCAACCGACCGCCTAAGAAAAGGTTTTTAATGTCCTTAGAGTACAGACAACGGTAGGGGACAGGGTAATGCTCCTTAATACCCCGGTGTATGGCGCAGGAGCGGAAGGGCTCACCGAACATAGCAACATTCTTAGGATCGGGATAATGAATGTCTATATCCCAGGTCAGCGATGCGGTTGCATCAGGATAGGGGATATGTTGCTCAATGTCATTCTCGGTAAGAATATGTTCACCTTTTACACGGTAGCTTTCCCGTTTGCCGCCCAAAGGCGAGACCCAATTCAGCTTGCGATTTTTAAACTGATCCTTATCTTTGGAGTGGTTTTTAAGAAAGGACCAGTTGCAGAATATGGTCATCAGGGAATAATCCCGGATATATTCTGCTTCCAGCGCCATATCCCGGAACTGTCCAACCTCCCACTCCCAATCTCCGTAGGGCACCTTGTAGGAGTTTTTCTCGGTAAATTCAATACCCCAATCGATGTCAGGGAAGGCGGTATCGCCGTCACATACGGAGCTGTTCCAGGTGATGGTCATGCCCATAACCATATTATCGGCTTTATCGGGGGCAAGCGGCTCGTTGTATTCATCCTTTGCTTCCCGCCCATACATCACTTCCGCACCACCTAAACGGGCTAAAGTTCCGTCACCGGTGCAATCGGCAAAAAGCCGACCCCGGTACCGTTTCATTTTTCCGGTATAAATGTTTTTGGTGGTTACTGAAGACAGAACATCACTTTCTTTTTGGATTGTGACTACGCGTTCGTTAAGAAACACGCCGCATTTTCCGCCTGCCCACCATTGTGCGGTACGGAAAGCATTCAGCTTGCGGTCATCTTCGTAAACACTCTTCTCAAAAGAACCGGGGGAACCGAATACCGGAGATATTTCCTGCAGTACATTTCCAAGCGCGGGATAGGGCTGGGATCGGATCCATCCTCCAAGCCCCACCTTGATCTCTGAGCTGTTGCAGCCTCCAAGTATGGGTCTGTCCTGAATAAGCGCCGTGTTAAGCCCCTCGTATACAGCCGTGAGCGCCATACATACGCCGGCGATTCCGCCACCGCATACGATCAGATCGTAAAAAGTATCCGTTTCCTCGACACAAACGCCCGATGCCTTTTCCCGAAATTCTTCTGTGTTGCAGGGTACATCATTTTGTTCCGTTGATAAATAGATCGCGTCGCATCTGCCGTTAAAACCTGTCAAATCGCAAAGGCAGAGTGTTTGGTCTGTGGATTCTGATGCCACACAACCTGCATATTGCCAGTTCCACTGTTCGCCGTTATTCCCAAGAATATTATCAAAGAATTTGTCCCCGAGCTTCAGACGGAATATTCCTCCGGCTGATCCTCTTTTCCATACCGCAGTCCAATCCCGTGTTCGTACCCAGGCATGCCATACACCGGGTTCCGGCAGCTTTATAGCGGTTGTGGCATCAGCAACCGGAACGCCCATGCCGTGTGCCATAACATAGGAAGAACCCATGGTTTCCATAGATTGCTGATCTACGACCCAGCCGCCTAAGTTTTCAAAACTTTCGGCTTCTATAAATAAACTGCTCATATTGAACTCCTTAGAGCGGATTTACCTGCTTATCAATGCCCCAAACCGTAACATCTTCCACAACAGCTCTTTGGGGAAGCTCTGCAACATACAAAACAGTTTGTGCGATATCCTCCGGCAGAAGCTGATCTGTGGTTTCTCCAATACCGCACGAACGCTGGAATGCAGTGCTTGCAGAGGAGGGGATCACGCAGGTTACTCTGACATTGTAAGGCTGCATTTCAAGATACATACCCTTTGAGAAGTTCAGCACGCCTGCTTTGGCCGCGGCGTATACCGACCAGGTGGGCCAGCACTGTCTGGCACAAACCGATGATATATTGATCATAGTACCGCTTTTTTGCTCTTTCATAATATCCGCAAATTCACGGCAGCCGTATATGACGCTGTTCAGGTTGAGTTTGATAGTGCTGTCGATCTCCGCAATAGAAAGCGCGTCCACATCCTTGATGGCCACACCGCCGCCGGCGTTGTTCACAAGAATGTCCAGCCTGCCGTAGTTTTCCGCAATGAATGCTTTGGCGCGTTGCCAATCCTCAGGCTTTGTAACATCCATAACAATGGCTGAAGCCGCGCCGGTTTCAGCTTTTGCCATATCCAGCCGTTGCTGGTTTCTTGCGGCAATGATCACCGTATAACCCTTGTCAGCAAAGGCTTTTGCGGTGGCTTTTCCGTATCCGCTGGAAGCGCCGGTAATTAAAACAATTTTTTGCATATGTATTTCTCCTTTTCGTTATTTGATAGGTATTCTGATTTCCCAGGAGAAGCCTTCCTGATCCATATTGGCAGGATAAACTTCTGTGGTCGGTATATCGGTTCGCTTTTCAAGACCGGCAGAAGGAAGCCATTCGTATATAATTTTTGTATATATTGAGGCTACATAGGCATCATCAGTGCTGTTAAGGGTAAAAACGGCCCAGTCAGTTTTCGGCAGGAGCACCTTGGTAAGTCCGTCACAAACCGTCAGCTTTGATTTTGCGCCTATAACACACCGGACCGTACCATCCGGCATATTGTCATAAAGTGCATACAGCTTGCCATCCTCAGATACCGACAACACCTTACGGTCCGCACCAACCGCATAAAAGCTCGACCATACGGCTTCGCAGCAGTCAGAATCGTTTTCGTCTGATATTCCGCAAAAACCGAAAATGTGCATATCTTCTGTTTTTATTATTTTTATCGGCACACTTTCAAGACCTGTCCTTCGAAGCTCAAAAGAAGGTTTGGATAATAATTCAACCGAAATATCACCTTTTTTGAGTAAAAGAGGGGATATGCCGTGCATCGCTTTAAATGCTGTTGTGAAAGCGGACTGACTTGAATAACCGTACTTTTCCGCAATATTTGAAATATCTCCAGCGCCGGAACGGATGATTTCAAAGGCTGCAAGGGAAAGCCGGCGTTTCCGAATGTACTCTCCAACCGGTATTCCTACCACAAAAGAAAAGATCCGTCTGAACTCATAGACTGAAAGACCTGTCATTTGCGCAAGCGTTTCGCAGCTGATCTGTTTGGTTATGTGATCTTCAATATAGTCAATAACTCTATTTACTGATTTAATTCCGTCAAAAATAGCAAACCCTCCTTAGAAGATATATCTGTATTATACCATATCTGTACAAAGATTGTTTTATAATTTTTGCATTTTTATGTAAAAACTAAACTAAAATACTAACTGCAGGAAATGCAGAATAGATTTTGGTAAGGAGGTATTCTATGGCAAAGAAGGAACGCGCATTCATATTTGAAAATCCCAATTCGTCTAAGGAAACAGAACAAACACTGAAGAAGATTTTGCTGGAAAAGCTCCTTTCCAATAAAATCAAGTAACACATATCCGCTATTTACATTTTAGAAAAAATTGTATCACAATAGTATTGGATATGGGTTGGTTGACAGAAAGGAGCAACCAACAAATGAAAATAGCTGCATATTGTCGTGTCTCGACGGACAAGGACGAGCAGATTGATAGCTTGATCCACCAGAAGGAATTCTTTGTGGAGTATGCCAAACGTAACGGCCATGAACTATTCCGCTTATATGCGGACGAAGGCATTACCGGTACATCCCTGAAAAAGCGCGAGGAATTCAAACGGCTTTTACGGGATGCGGAGCTGGGCCTTTTCGATATGGTGGTGGTGAAGGACATCAGCCGATTTGCCCGAAATACCGTAGATGCCTTACAGAGTATCCGTAAGCTGAAATCCATGGGCATCAACACCCTGTTTCTTACAGCCAATATGGATTCTATGGGAGACAGTGAATTTGTGCTGACCCTGTTTTCTGCTATGGCGCAGGAGGAAAGCAATAATCTAAGTAAGCGTGTCAAGTGGGGAAAACGAATCAATGCGGAAAAGGGGAGAGTTCCCCAAAGGCTTTTTGGCTATGACCGGGTCGATAATTTTACTTTGCAGATCAATCCGGAAGAAGCCCGGATTGTTCGCAAGATCTTTTCGCTTTACAATGAGCAAGGCTTGGGCTGCCGAACCGTAAGTACGACCCTGAATCGGGATAACGACAAAACAAAATACGGCAACGACTGGAATGCCCGAGGGGTCAGGCGCGTGCTTGTGAACCCTGTTTATTGCGGCATACTGGTCAATCATAAATACGAGATCGAAGATTTTTTGACCGGCAAGCAGGTGAATATCCCAAAAGAGGAGCATTTCTACCACCAGCGACCGGAATGGGCGATCGTCACAGCTGAAACATACCAACGGGCGCAGGAAATTATGGAATCCCGCCGCGTCAAATACGACTCTGGGGAACCCTTCAGAGCGGGCAGATACAGCTCCAGGCACATATTCTCCACACTCATTAAGTGTGAGCATTGCGGGAGATCCTTTACCCGGAAGACCTATACATATGTAAACACCCGGGTATACTGGCGGTGCGTTACCAATGACCAGTACACTGCGGAGAAGTGCGACAACCGTGTCATTTTGGACGAGCCTGAGTTGCTGAACCAAATCCGGTTGTATATTTCTTCCCTGATAGAAGATAAAGAAGGTTTTATTGCCGGCATATTGGAAGAGATTGAAAAAGAGACTGCCCAGTCCCAAGCTCCGGAGCAAATAAAAAGGGAAGCGGAAGCCAAACGAAAAAAGCTGCTTGCCAAAAAGGAACGTTATCAGGAACTGTACGCCAATGATCTGATGGATATGGATGAACTGAAAGAAAAGCTGACAGTCATTACGGAGGAGATCAGGAAAACAGATGATCTTTTGGCACAACTGTCTCAAACCGGAAAATCCCAAAACGACAGCCGGGGCGCGGCTGAAGGCTACAGAGCAGAAATTGATCGGTTTTTAAGTATGGAAAATGTGACCAATGTGGATATGCGTCAAATTATTGACTATATTTCCGTTCGTAAAGACGGCAGCATCCGTGTGGTTCTGAAGAAGTTTGAAAAATACAATTCCACACAGCGAATTGGTGTCCGTGGTGGAGGTGCTGGATCCTATGGTGCTGGCGTCTAAGGTTCGGGAAAGCTGTAAGTGCAAGGACTGCGCTGTTGTTCAGATCCCTGAAAGCATTGCGTCGGCTTTTGACGAGGAACTGGTGCTGCGGGACGATCAGCGCCGTTTGTATGTGACACTGGGGCAGTTTTCCATCATCCGCCTGGAACGGGATGCCCAGTTGGTGGTGCCTGTGATCTCCTACAGTATTCCATCCAAGGAATGCTCAGATAATCCGGGCTGCGCAGAGGATCCCTGTGAGATGTTCTCCCGTATTCCGTTCCCCACAGAACGGTTTGCGCCACGGAACTGCGATCAAAAGAAAGACTGTTGCGACTGCGACTAATAATGATCCCGGGGTGCTTTGGCATCCCGGGCTTTAGTTAAAACAGAACGGTCAAAATAAGTTAAATCAGAATTTTGCGCACCAAAAAATACCTTCCCCCGGGGGAAAGGTGTCCCGAAGGGGCGGATGAGGAACGGCGAAATCTGAAAGTTTAGAAAATGTTTGTTTCTGCGTATAAATTACCAGGTTTCTGCCCGCATTCCTCATCAGTCTGCCCTGCGGCGCATACTGGTGATCTAAACAATAATTTTCAGAAACAATATAGTTTTGAGGGTGTCGTGGGACACCCTCATATTTAATGTTCAATTACATTGGGCAGGATGCCGTCCAGCTCTACATAATAATGCTTAAACCGCTCCTTGTCTGTGTAGATCCGGACGGGATGCCCGATAATGGAGCGATCCGGGTAATTGCGCAGAATGCTGCTGCGGAAGATGTGGATCTGACCGCGACTGTCAGTGTGCCGCGCCAAAACGCAGTACCGGCAGCGGGCAGTACTCTCGCTGTAATAGACAGGGATGATGTCTGCAATTTCGCCCCAAATATAGTTGTCGCAGGCAATGGCTTTTTTGACCTTGCTTTTGTGAATTAGGTATGCAATCACAAAACCCAAACCAAACAAAAGAAAGAAAACGCCCAAAGCGGCAAATACGATTCCTACAATAAAATCTTCTTCATCTACAGGGAAACAGGCAAGACCAACTCCCAGCACACTGAACAGACCACCCATCAGACTGAATACAGTGGCAATAATGGCAGAAGCACTGGAAAAACCCAGCTTTTTATTATTCATACCGCTGGGCTCCTAACCCCTTCAGCAGGCGGCGGCGGGCGATGTTGATGGGGCCTTCGGTCATATGATTGATCCACTTAAGGCTCTTTCCGCAGCCGTAGACCACGCAGGAGGCAGGATCGTCAGCAACAGAGCAGACAATACCGGTGCGCTCTGCCAAAAGCTGTGCCATACCCCAGATCTGACTGGCGCCGCCGGTGAGCGTAATGCCGTTTTCCGCAATATCGCTGACCAGCTCTGCGGAGGCATCCTCCAGCACAGAAAGAACTTCGTCGGCAATGGTTTTGGCAGGACGGCGCAGGACTTCAAACAGTTCAGAAGAAGTCAGGGTCAATTCCCGGGGCATACCGGTCTTGGCATCCCGTCCACGGACAGTCATTGCCGCATCCTCCTGACGGGGATATACACAGCCGATCTGAATCTTTACATCCTCAGCGGTGGTAGAGCCGATGATCACGCCGTGCTTGCGGCGCACGTGTTTGACGATGGCATCGTCCATGGCGATGCCGGCTGTTTTGATAGAGGAGGAAACGGCAACGCCGTTCATCGTCAGCACAGCGATATCTGTCGTGCCGCCGCCAATATCCACCACCATATGGCCCTTGGGCACATTCAGGTCCAGACCGGCACCCATAGCGGCAGCTAAAGGCTCTTCCATCAGGTACACCCGTCGTGCGCCGGCTTCAATGGCGGCGTTGATGACGGTCCGTTCCTCCACTTCCGTCACACCGCTGGGCACGCAGATGACCACTCTGGGCTTGGGTGTAAACAGATTGGATTTTGCAGACACCCGGAACAGGTGCTGCAGCATTTTGACGGTCATTTCGTGGTCAGAGATCACGCCGTCCTTCAGCGGATGCATCGCCACCACATTGCCCGGGGTGCGTCCCAGCATATTCCGGGCAGCAGCGCCAACCTGCAGAATACGGCCGGTGTTTTTATCCACAGCCACCACAGAAGGCTCACGGGTCACAACACCGCTGCCGTCTACATAGATCAGTACATTGGAGGTTCCCAGGTCAATACCCAGGTCGTGAGAGAATAATTGCATAACGTTTCACCTGCGTTTTTCTTTTTTATCGTGTGGAGCCGCAACAGCGGCGCAGTATACTTGTTCAGCGCCGAAGGTACCGAGCATTCGGGCGCATTCGGAAACGGTGGAGCCGGTGGTGATGATATCATCCAGCAGCAAGATCTTCTTACCGGTAACCAGCTCAGGTTCTGTAACGGTGTATGCGCCCAAAACATTGGCGCGGCGGGCAGCAGCCATAGAAATACGGGATTGGGGCTTGGTATGGCGGATCTTTTTCAGCACAGGAACCGCCGGCGTGCCCAATTCCTCACCCACAGCCCTGGCGATCAGCTCTACCTGATCGAAGCCCCGAAACCAACGGCGCCGGTCGCTGATGGGCACCCAGGTCAGAATGTCGTAGCCGCACAGGGGCTTGCTGCTGAGCTTCATTGCCAGCATTCTTCCGTAAACAGCACCGTAGTGCCGGCGGTTGGAGAACTTATACCGCAGAATGCTTTTTCTTACATCACCGCTATAATACCACAAGGAAGTCCAACCTGCAACAAAAGAAATTTTTTGTTTGGATTTTGTAAATTCTTCTGTGTCTGTCCGGCAGCGGTGACACAAGTCTGTTTCCTGCGCTGTCAACAGCTTCTGACACAAAATGCACTTGGGTGGGAATATGATATTTAAAATATGGTCTGCAATCATCCGATATTCTCCTGCAGTCTTAATTTCAAACCGGTATAACGGCGGCCGACCTTGGCGTTTTGGGTCATAGCGGCCACGGTTTCTTCCCGTCCTACGATGATCAGCAATGTTTTTGCCCGGGTGATGGCAGTATACAGCACACTGCGGCTGAGCAGATACGCAGAGCCATTGAAGGCAGAAAGAACCACAGCCCGGTATTCACTGCCCTGACTTTTATGTACGGTCATTGCGTATGCAGGCTCCAGTTCGTTCAGTTCGGTAAAATCATAGGCAACACAGCGGTCGTCAAAACGCACACACACAAGCTCGGCGTCCATATCGATGGAAACGATCGTACCAACGTCACCGTTAAATACACCGGCACCGACTGTGCCATCGTCCTTCTTCCATAAAATTTCGTAGTTATTCCGCACCTGCATCACCCGGTCACCCTCACGGAAAATGTATTCACCGAATTTCCGTTCCTTTTTATCCGGTGCGGATGGATTCAGACTTTGCTGCAAAAGCCCATTCAGGGCAAAGGTACCTGCACCGCCTTTTTTGGTGGGGCTCAGCACCTGGATCTGATCAGAGGGGATCCCCATATTTTTGGGCAGGCGGGTGGCGCACAGCCCGACGATGGTATTGGCGGCTTCGTCCTCAGACCGGGCAGGCAGAAAGAAAAAGTCGTTTTTCACATTCCTGAGCTCCGGCATAATGCCCTGATTGACCCGGTGGGCATTCATCACGATCAGGCTTTCCTGTGCCTGCCGGAAGATCTCAGTCAGGCGCACAACAGGCAGCACACCGGCGCGCAGCATATCACTGAAGGGAAAGCCCGGTCCTACCGGGGGGAGCTGATCCGGATCGCCCACTAAAATCAGCCGGGTGCCGGGGCGAATAGCCTGTAAAAGCTCGTGCAGAAGCGCCACATCCACCATAGACATCTCATCGATGATCACCGCATCGGTGTTCAGGGGATTTTGTTCATCCCGGGAGAAAAACAGCTTGCCGGTGTGGGGGTCGATGCCGGCGCCCAAAAGCCGGTGGATGGTGGAGGCGTCCTCGCCGGTCACCTCTGTCAAACGCTTGGCAGCACGGCCTGTAGGGGCGCACAGGGCGTATTTCAGCCCCATTTGATCGTATAAAGACAGTACGCCCTGCAAAATGGTGGTCTTACCCGTACCGGGACCGCCGGTGATGATGAGTAAACCGGAGCAGGCAGCCTGCCGGATGGCCTGTGCCTGGGTGGGGGAGTATTCCACATTGCCGCCGGAAGCGGCTTTCTTTAGATATTTTTCCAAATATGCCGGCGCTTCATATTCTGTCTGAGCAGCCTGAAGCAGCCGGTGACAGCAGTATACCTCAGCATCGTAAAGCCGCAGAAGATAGATGACACTGATACCGGCCAAGGTGTCGCTGATGATCCTGCCCACAGACAAGAGCCGCTGGATGCCCTGGGCGATCACATCTGTGTCCACACTCAAAAGCTGGGCAGTGGCGGCAGTCAGCTTGTCCTGGGGCAAAAAGGCGTGACCGGCTGTGAGATTGTATTGCAATTCAAAGACGATACCGGCTTCCACACGCCGGTGATCGTCGGCAGAAACGCCCAACTCGATGGCAAAGCGGTCAACTGCCCCGAAGGGTGCTTCCAATTCCTCATCCATCAGAAGATAAGGATCGTCATATAATAGATCCATTGCCTGCACGCCGTACATTTTATAGGTCTTCACAGCCAGCTCTGCCGGCAGGTGGTGCAGCGCGAAAAACTCCATCAGCTGGCGCATACCTACCTGCAGACGAAACGCTTCACCAATGGCCATTGCCTTGGGTAAAGAAATGCCGGAAACTTCAGCCAGCCGTTCCGGCTCCCGCTCCATAACCGCAAGGGTCTGCTCTTTGAACTTCTGCACGATCCTTGCGGCAAACTTGGGTCCAATGCCCTTGATGGCACGGGAGGACAGATAGGTCAGAATATCCTGTGCGGTCTGGGGCATCAGCCGTTCTAAGAACTCTGCCTCAAATTGCCGTCCGTAGCTGGGATGGCTGCTCCATTTGCCGGTGACCATCAGCCGTTCGCCCACACTGGGCAAAGGGATGGTGCCGACGACGGTGACGGCTTGACCGCTTTCGCAGTTCAGGCGCAATACCGCGTATCCGTTTTCGTAATTCTGATACACCACTGCACTGATAATACCCTGCAGAATATCCATTTCGTTCACAATACCGCGCCTCCTTTCAAAAAAATACCGATCAGCTGTCTGCTGTGTCAAAGCGGAAGGCATATATGCCGTTCCCAAACGGCTCCCCTGTAGGGGAGCTGTCATATTGCCGACTTTAGGCAATATGACTGAGGGGTTGTCGGGGGATGATACAGTGCATCATTTCTGTTCATCCGTAAACCCCTCCGTCACGGCTGCGCCGTGCCACCTCCCCTGCAGGGGAGGCTTTCGTGGCTGTCCACGGGCAATTTGTGAATTGCCCCCACGACCTTGTAACAACTAAAACTATATAATTTCAGACGCAGAAACGACAACGGATGTCATCCTGAGCGGAGCGAAGCGGAGTCGAAGGATCTACGCACTATGATTTATATTGGTACGCAACGAACTGCGAAGATCCCTCCACTCGCTGCGCTCGGTCGGGATGACACGGAGGTAATTTTTAGATGTTACATCGTACTACAATCTTGTTAAAACTGAAACCTGGCATATGCACCAAAAGCCTTCTCCTGGAGGAGAAGGTGGCCCGCAGGGCCGGATGAGGTGTTACCG
>CAZLLC010000003.1:0-39255 GCA_964560245.1 uncultured Oscillospiraceae bacterium
ATGGGCTGACGCCCATCAAGGAGGAGAACGCATTATGGCGAAATTTTGACCGGCGTGAGTTAAAGGATTTTATTAAGACAGTATTATATGACCATTTGCCTGTGAAAAGCCAATCAGCCTTACAGAAACGATGCTTCTGTAAGGCTGATTAACATTATTTCTCTAACAATTATATTCACGCAAGGGTATACCCTATACAAGTAACCATCGGTTCTTCCTCCCGGGTGGGGGTAAAGGAAATTGTACGGCACTGACCGGGCAGCAAAGAGAAATAGCTGTCTTCAAACACAGCATTACCTTCCAGCGCCACCGCGTGCACATACCCAGTTGCTTCTATGGTAATGGAATTTTCCGTTTTGGAGATGACACGCAGACCATTCTCCTTTGTCAGCTCCAGCTTTCCCTCCTTGTAGAAGCAGCGATCCTGAATATTTTCATTTTGCAGATCGCAAACAATGATCTCCTCCTGCATAAGCCCACCTTTTATGGGGATCCTGACCACACTTTGCCCATCCGCCTGAACCGTCTGTTCCACACACTGGGTGCATTTCCCGGATTTATAATTGAGCTTTTTAATACTTACCTGCAGGCTCTGTCCTGTCAGTCCGTCATTGGAGATATTCAGGCTATAGCCATCGGCTTCTTTGTCAATACTGCCAACAACTTCCTTAGCACACCGCTTAAAGCTGTAGTAGGAGGCCTTAGGCATCCCATAGTAATCGATCAGCGCCCAGCCGGAGGCCGCAGGCCAGCAATCCGCCAGCATCCAGTATAATAAGCCGCTGTTAAACCACAGGTTTCGCCGCGCCAGTTCAAAGGAGATCCGTATCCATTCGTACTGGATATACTGCATCTTAAACACCCGGTCCTGACCGTTTTTAAAATCGCCCAGCAGCTTTTCTGCAAAGATCCGTTCATATTCGTAAAGCTCTCTGCGCAGCGCCGGATTGCCCTGGGTATGATACAGCCACATATCCTCTGTTTCATATATATCCCGTTCATCCATCATATGCCGCAGAGAAACTGTGCTCACCGCACCCATGGCAGGCTCTTCTGCAATAAAACGGGCTAAGTATTGCTTCAGTTCATCCTTATAATCTCCCAGTTCCTCCTTTTCCAGATATGCAAAGAAGGTTCCCAAAAACTGTGTATTGTGGGTGGTTCCCACAGTCTTGGAGGCATACCGGTCACCGCCATAGGGGCTGGAGGGCAGAAAAATGCGGGCAGGATCCAATTTTTTCAGCACCGGACCGATCGCCTTCAGAGCAGCCGTTCTGCCCCAGTATTCTTTCATCTGCTCGTTGCCGCCCACCGCATTTTCGTTATCCCCGTTCCACCATACCAAGCTGGGATGGTTACGCAAGGCAAGAGCAGCAAACTCCGCTTCTTTTTTCAGCGCCTGAATAAACCAATCCTCTTCCTCCGGGTAATCACCGCAGGCCATCAAAAAGTCCTGGGTGACCATAATGCCCAGCCGGTCACACTCGGAATAAAAATGCGTACTTTCAAACATACCGCCGCCCCAAACACGGATCATATTCAGACCCATTTGAGCCGCCAGCTCCAAAATGCTTGTAATTTTCTCATTGGTTATGTCAGAAACAAATGGCTCACAGGGAACCCAATCCGCACCCTTGCAGAAAATTCGTTTTCCATTGATCACCGGTGTAAAGCAGGAGAAATCTTCATTGAAATCCCACTCCTTGCCGGAGTCGGTATTTTTCAGCTTGCAGCACAGTTCATAACTCTGCGTACCGATTTTATCGGCGATCTGCAGAATTTTCACCGTGCGGATGCCCACTTTATGCTCCAGCACTTCCTGTCCGCAAGCTATTTTAAGGGTGTAAAGCGGCTGCTCACCATAGCCCACAGGATACCAAAGCTGGGGTTTTTCCACAGTGATATACTCCCGATGGCTACACTCTGCGCAATACCGGGTGTTTTTATACACGGTGTCTCCCTGGGGATCTTCCAGTGTGATGGTGTAGGTCAATCCCTTTTCAAAATGTACAAAACGGGTATCGCACACCAGCTGAGCGCCAAATTCGTCCACCTGCTGTGTATAAACATAGGTATCCGCTGCTCTCGGGCAGTTGTCAAACTCGATGTAACAGCTTTTCTCAATGCCGCAGGTCACAAAGCGCATAGTCCAGTCCCAGCCATAGGTGCACTGCATACGGCGGGTATACAGACGACCCTGAGAAAAAGCCGCGGATCTACAGGGCGTATTCTTTGTCTGCTCTATGGGGGAACGGAATACCACCCGCAGGGTATTATCGCCCTTTAAAAGCTTGCCGTCCACCGGAAAGCGGTGGGTAATAAACATATTCTCTGCAGAGCCTACAAGCTGCTCATTCAAATAGATCTCGGCGTAGGTGTCCAAACATTCAAACACCAACACAGCACCTTCCTCCAGGGCATCCACGGTGAAGTGCCTGCTGTAGATCCAGTCCTCATTTTCGATCCACTGCACCTGCTTGGCTGTATCACGCCAGTAAATATCAGCAGGAAGCTGACCGCATTTGATCAAATCCGTGTGGACACAACCGGGTACAGTGGCGGGAAAGGTGCTGCCGTCGCTGCTGCGCAGACCCTCCCAAGCGCCATCCAATATAATTTTTCTCATCCTGTTATTCTCTCCTTCAAATCCTGGTATAGCGCATTCCGCAGTCTTCTTTGGAAGGCATAGCCAGTTTCGTGAACGTGCTGAAAATACGATACACTCAGTTTGTTTTCCCGGTCTACCAGGGAAAAAGCGCCGGCAGCACCGTCCCAGCCAAATTCCCCAATAGGACTGAGGGAGCCGCTTTCGCTGCTGTCCATATGGGTACGCACGCCAAACCCATAACCGTAGCCCGGGTGGAGGGCGTGAAAATCCTCCAAAGCCTGTCCGCTCAAATGATTTTGAGACATCAGCGCCACCGAGGAAGGCTGTAATAGCCGATACCCGTTTTTACTCATTCCGTCGCAGGCCAGGGCATCCAGAAAAACAGCATAGTCTGCAGTAGTTGAGGTGAGTCCCGCACCGCCGCTTTCGTAACGGTCCGTCAAATTATAGGGATTTTCCAGCACTGCAGGCTGTACCCGTCTTTCTTCATCAAAGCGGTAAAGCTGAGCCAGCCGCTGTTTGTCCTTTGGAATGCCAAAGAAGCTGTCGGTCATTCCCAGGGGCGCAAAAATATGGGTGTGCATATAGCTGCCCAGGGACAAGCCCGACCATTTTTCGATCAGCGCTCCCAGTACATCGTGGCAAAGGCTGTAGCGAAAACGGGTGCCGGGCTCAAATCCCAAAACGGTCTTTGCCATGGCCTCCACCAGCTCCTGTGTGGTGGCTTTTCCTTCCTCCATAGCCGTTCTGATGCCCGGGGCATAGAGATTATAGTCCAGCCCTGCCGTCATAGTAAGCAGATCCTTGACGGTAATGGGATTTTTTGCTGTTTTATCCCGGGTGACCGCGGTATGCTCTCCCATACTTTGACCGGTTGCCACTCTGGCACCGGCGGAGGCATCCATTGCCTGCTCCGTCAAAAGCATTGTGGAAAAGGCAGGCAAATACATGGAAATGGGGTCATCCAAATGAAACTTCCCCTGCTCATAAAGCTGTAAAACGCAGGTGCAGGTAAGCATTTTTGTCATAGAAAATATCAAATACAGCTCGTTGCCCTGGATTTTTCTGCCTGTTTCCCTGTTGGAGAAGCCCGCAAAATACCGAAATACTTCCTTATGGTCTACGGTAATGATGCAGTCTACGCCGGGGATGCCCTCCTGCCGGAAGCTGTCTAAAACCTGCCTGACTCTTTCAAATGTCATATATACTCACCCTATCTCAATAATCGTGTACAGCTCCACACTGGGCAGCCGTATACTGATCCCACCCAGCGTCTGTTTATAAGGAATTTCCCGGTTTTCCGGCTGCAGCCTTACAAATTCAGGGGTATGCGCCAAGGGCAGTTCCACCTGGATATCCGTTGCTGCCGGGATGCTTTCAAAGGTCTTCACCGTTTGAGACCTGTGCTCTCCCAAAAGGTTGATCAAATGCACATAGGTCTTACGGTCCTTTTCTGTTACCAAAAGCTCTACTGTTCCGGGCTTATTCACTTTTGCCCGACCAACGCCCATTTTTTCTGCGCAATCCATCGCAAAGCGCTTCAGCTCCCAGGTTTGCTCCTGCAAATAGCTGCGCCCAAGGCTGACCGGGATCACACCTACTGTGCCTTGTCCAAAGTCATACATTGCAAAGGACGGAATTTGCCCGGCTACAAATATTGTAGGCGGCGGATTGTGGCAATCCAAATCACCCTCTACCTCACATTCATCCATTTGGAACGTGCCCGCCGTGTTCAGCAGCCGCATATACGGACAGCGCATTTCCACAGCTGCCCCCTGTCCTTTGAGCGCAACAACAGGCTGCTCCGCGCCCTTTTCCATAGCAACATCAAACACCTTGCTCAGTTTTTCTGCCGCCTGGGCGCCAACGATCAGCAGCTTGCCGCCGTTTTTCACATAGCAGACCAGCTGCTCCTGAACACCGGCTTCCATTTCCACATAATCCGTAACGATCAGGGTTTGATATTCAGGCAGCTTCTGCTCCTCCAAAGTCTGGGTATGCAGTATATTGATGCTTCGTCCTGTATCACACAGTGCCATTAAAACACCGTTTAATTCCGTATTGTATGTATTATCCCGCCAGAAAAGGCTTTGGGGCATACAGCTATAATAAGCCTTGGGCGAATACAGCAGCCCCACATCCGGCTTAGGCTTGGCATTATGGCAAAACGCCTTTCGGCTGCGGACAAATTGGGAAACCTCTGCCCAAATGGGAATAGCCCATTCGTCTTTAACGGTTTTCTGCGGATCCTGCATATTGTATATCTGGAAACCGCCGCCCAATGCCATAATTACCGATGCTTCCTGCTCCAGCTGCACCGCGCTTTTCACGTGGTGCACCGGGTAGCTGATGCCCCAGGACATAATATCCCAGTTGCGACCGTAAGATTGCATCAACCGACCGTCAAAACGGGCACTGTCCACACTGTTTGTTGGAGCCAAATCTCCGGATATATAATCTGTAATCTCCAGGTTATCCGGCACCCACGAAGAATTGAGCCAGTTACTGGTTATTTCAAAATCCGGGTACTGTGCTTTCACCTGACAGATATAATTTTCCACATAACGGAAAAACGCCTGCCGCTGAAAATCTACCCATAACGGTTTTTCTTCCTCTGTCAGTTCTTCTACCCTTTTACCGGTCTCGGCAGCAAACAATGCCTTGACCTCCGGGCTGTAGTCCAGCTCCTGGGCCCAGCATTCCCCATCTACCCATGCACCGTCCATTTCATATTCCCGTACCAGTTCCTTCAGCTGAGGGATCAAAAGCTGCCGGGCATAGGGCCCAAACACGGACATTTTTTCAGAAGGTACGCCATTGGGGTCTTTGGAAGCCCACTGAGGATGCTGCTGCGCCGCACAGCGCTCCCAAAGCCCTGAATAATGGGCATACAGCAGCACCCCGTGCTTTTTTGTAATTTGCCGCCACTCAGCCAGCAGATCCAGCATTAAATGGGGCGCAGGCGTGCCAACCTTTGTTGGGTAAGAGCAGTAGCCGGGATGTCCCTTGGTATCGCATTGGATAAAATCCGGCTGAACCTGGGTCACAATGCGTTCCACCACTTCCGGAGAAAAGCCTTTGCCGATATCCTTTGTATCTTTATTGGCGTGATAGTCAAAATGCAAGCCAAAAAAGCAGTCTTTTCTTTTCATCGTATTGCGCTCCTTTTCCGGAGTTTATAAAATGTCGTTTTCCGTAAAGCTCTTGGACCAATGGAAGAACCAGGGTGCATAGGTATGCTCCTCCTCCAAAGCATCTGCCCAGTATGGCAGCCGCTCCTCCTCCAGCTCATAAATATGCTGAAGCTTGCCGTCCAAATAATCCTGCAGTACATCGTATACGGTCTGACAGCGCGCCGCCATACCGCCAAAGCGCAGATCCATTACCTCAAAACCAAAGCCCTTGTTGTCCTTCATCCAAAGAACCCGGAATGCGCGGCGAAAATCTTCAATTTTTTGCTGCAGCTCCGGAAGCTCTGCTTGCATTGTCTGCAGCATCTGCCGGTCTCCGGCCATATAGGCCCGGCGCAGGCGTTTGCTGAAGGTGGATTTTCTCGCCATCACAGTGCAAAGCGCCGCATAAAAGCGGAAAACATAGGAAAACTGGCTGTTATTTTCACACAGCGGCGCAAGCGCGCTGTGGAGCTTTCGATAGTGTTCATCCGCATCATCGGAAATGTGGCAATCCATCATACCGATGAGCAGGTCGTTATGCAACGCCCAAATGCTTGCATTGCAAATTTTTTGATCCATACGGACGATATAGTTGATCTCATCGGCGATCTGCCACTGGGCGCAGGTGTAGCCTGTATACGCCAAAACCATTGCATCTAAGTCCGCATCACAGGGGTAAAGCTTGTGGGCGGCATACCAAAACGCGGACATTACGGCATACAGCGGACATTCATTGCCGTGATCGCCCCAGGTGGTCATCAGAATATCCGTGACACCAACTTCCTTTGCCACCGGAAATGCCACATCCATGGTTTTTTGAGACAGACCGTTATCCGGCGCAGCGCCCATCTCTTTATGCAGGTTTCCGGCAAAGATCGCCTTTCCCGCCGCCTTTATAAGCCGGTTGAATACGCTGCGGTAGGCTTCCGGGTCCGTTTGATAGTACTCCCAATATACAGGCGTCTGCGTGCCGTCAAACAGCTCCGCAGGAACAGCATCGGTCTGTCCTGCCAGATAGAACGCATCTGCCCAAAAGTCCGGCTGGATGCCCTCTTCCCTGCAAATTTGAAAAACCCTTTTAAAATGCTGCAAATACTGCTCTCTGCCCACCGGCGCCTCGTCCATACCAATATGGATCCGGTCGGTGCCAAACAATTCTTTGCAGTGACGCAGGCATTTGCGGATCAGCTCATAAACGCCCCCGTCACCGATTTTCAAGGTGCAGCCATCCTGCATTTTTGCCTTATAAGGCTCCCAGGACGACAGATGGGACAAGTGGGACAGGGTCTGAATGCAAGGAACAACCAAGATCCCGAAAATTTTCGCAAAATCGATGATCTCCCTGATCTCCTCCACCGTATAACGCCCCCGCTTATAGCCGAAATAGGGCTCACCGGGCAGCTCATAGGTGTCTTCCGTATATAATTCTAAGTATGTATAGCCGGCCAAAGCCATCATACAGATCAGCCCCCGAACCCGATCCGGCAGCATCACCGCATTGCGGGAGCAATCGATCATCAGGCCCAGCTGCTGTATCTGCGGGGTAATGGTATATGTTCCCGGCTGCAGCACCAGGCTTCTTGCCAGCGCCATATAAAAACGGGGCAGTGTATCATAGAAAATATGAATGCTTTCCCCGGTCTTTTCAATAGAAATGGAAGCCGCAGGGGTTACTGTAACCGCAACCCCCGTCTTGCTTTGCTCCAAAAGACCGTAAGTTGCCAGCCACTGTATGCCCTTTTGTAAATTAACAGGAAGCTGATCGCAATTTACTGTCATCATCATTTACTCCTCACTCGAGTAGCCGCTGATTAAGTCGGCAAGAATTAGTAGCGCGAGATTTTGACACAAATCAAAGTTCAGAAAACGCAGACATACTTTGTGTATTGGGGTTTTATGAACTGATGAGTTGGGGCAAAAGATCCGCTAATAATCGCAGACGATTTAATTAGTGGTTACTCACTAATGTAAACTCGAACATTGTCTAAATAATAAGTTTGGTCGGTATCGTACAAACGACCGTCTTCAAATGCCACATAAAATCCATCCACCTGGGAAAGATCGGGCTGATTCTTGTTGGCAAAATCCTGGGCTGTGATCTCAATATGAGTCCAGCCGTTAGGCTCTAAATCAAACCGGAAGGAGGTGCCGTACTGATTGTCGTCGTTCCAGATATCCTCCCAGGCGTAGTTCCAGGTGCCGTCACTGGTGGCGGTGCGCATAAACCGGTTGATATAGAAGCGAACGCTGCGGGGCTCATCCTGATCATTGTACACGTCAAAGCAAACCTTTGTCAAATTGGAAAAATCCGTGGTTTCATTGAAAAAGGCCGTATCGGTGGCCATACGCAAAGCCACATCCGACTCTCCGGCAGGCACTACGATCTGCAGGCTCTGCTCACCGTAGGTCACCAGGTCGGGATTTTCAGACTTTTTGATCTGTGTCATCTTACCGCCGCTGTACTTGACCTGGCTGCACTCAAAATAGCTCTCAAAGTCGCCGATCAGGTAGTAGTCTTCGCCGGTTTCCTCGTCGTACTCCATGACGTTGCTTCTGTGCTTTTCCTGCCCTGCATTAGATACTTCCTCCTGAGGCTCAGTGGTCTGGCTCTGCCGGTTTTCACAACCGGCAAAGCACAGCACAAGGCTTACACACAGAAGCGCTGCAAGTATTCTGTTTTTCATACTTTAACCCTCCTGTACAGTAAAGCCGTCAATGTAAACTTCCACAGTTTTTCCTGCTTCAAACACCAGATCCAGCTCACCCAGCGCATCCAAATTGGAAATACTGCCGGGAACAGGCGCGTCTACCTTGGTCCACTGACCGGGCAGCAGATTTACAGTGCCCACCGTATACACCTGGTTATCATAGAAGGAAACCGTTGCCTTCAATTCCTCTGTGCCGGGATTGTACACATAGAAGCTGATATTCTTAACGGTTGCAAAGCTGCCGCCAACGATGGAAGAATCCTTCAGCACCGCCACATAAGGCGTCACATCAAGCGCTCCCTGATTCAGCAGGGCGTGTACGGACTTTTCGCCATCTAAGGCATAGTCCGCGCTGATTTCCAGCGTATCTCCACTCATACAGATCAGCTGATCCGCTGTGGTAACCGTTTCAAAGCTTTCGGTCTTCAAATTGCCGGTAACCAGTGTGCAGGTATAATCCTTGGAAACGCCATCGCTGGATACGGTGAAGCTGCAGCTGACTTCCTTGGTCAGATCCAGGCTGATGGAGTAAACGCCGTCTTCATCCGGTGTCAAAGCAGCGCCGTCAACGGAAACCGTTGCGTTTTCATCCAGGCAGACAAACTCCACAGTGCCCTTGTTCATAAACACATCCTGTGTCTTATACAGAACGGCAGTGGGCTGCTTCAGGTCTGCGATCATCTGGAACAGCTCGTTACGGGCAGCATTAAACACATCTGCGTCTGTGGTAGGGATCGTGCCGGTGAAGATCCGGTCATACAGCAGCTGCAGGGCAGTTTCCGGATCCAGGCCGTTGGCATAATAAATATCCTTAAAAGCCTCGATCAGGTCATAGTCTTGCACGCCGTCACGCCAGGCTATGGCACGCAAGCCGGGACAAGGGCCTGTTAGTCCGTAGGTAGCGCCGGGGTAGAACATATTGCCGTCACCGGGAGTAATGCCACCGGGGCCGGGAGAGGAGGTCTCCCAACGGTTGGGGGTCACTTCGCCGCTGGGGCCGTAGTTGTAGTTGACGCTTTTCCAAGCCATCAGCAGGCCAATGTCATAGCTGTTGCACATCCACCCCAAGGTGCGGGTGCCTACCGCAGGGCTGTCAAATGCATAGTTGGCGTAAGGATAGAAGGGCGTGCAGCACACATAGGTCCACAGCTCCATATCCTCTCTGCCTTCTTTCAGCTGTGCAAGATCGGAGGCATTGTTGAAGAAGTCATTGAGAATACAGATCGTTGCCTTTTCCAATCCGTAGCCCTCCAACATACTGCCGGAAACATTACAGGTCAGCATATAGGGCATATTCAGCAATGTGCTTGACACCACGCTGTCATAGTAGGCGTAATCCTCTGTGCCTGCATATTGGGCTCTGAGAATTTCATCCGCATCGGAGAGCATCTTCAGGTAAACATTCAGAGATTTTCTTGCCGTTTCAAATTGCGCCTCTGTCTGGGGCTCGTCCACATGGTCATAGGGATAGAAGAAGGCCTTGGACAGATAATCCACCCTGTCCGTCACGGACATTTCCGCAATAGCCACCACATACTCCCGCAGCAGTCCTACATTGAACTGCACTTCCTCGCCGTCATACCAGCCGGGACTGGTGTCAAACTCGATCCGGTAGGTATTAAAGCCGGGATAATCATAATATGCCTTCAGCCGCTCCAAATAGGTGGGCAGATCCATCACTTCGTCCGTGCCGGGCACGATGGAGCTCATATTGTAGTCCATCAGTGCTTCCGTATACAGAATTGCCATTTCGTCAGAGCCGTCCAGCTCCGCGGACTCAAAGGCCTCTCTGCCGAAGTAGGGGGCATAGGTTTTTAAGGCGGAGGTGTCCGGCAGTGTCACATCGTAAACCGTGACCTCCATAGGTATATTGTAGGTCTGCACTTGGGTCTTTAAGGTAACTGTGCCCTTATACAGACCGGCAGGTGTATCTTTTGTGGTGGAAACATCAAAAAACACCGCCTGGTTATTTCCATGCGCCACCAAATTCTCGCCGTACTCCACAGCAGTTTCAAAGGGCAGCATAGGATCGGGCAATTCTTGTCCGTAGTAATCAGGGTAGGTTTTGCCTGTGCTGTCATCAATGGACTGGTACTTCAGCATATACACATCAATGTCGCCGGACAGGATCTTTTCGCTTCCACACACCAGATCTGACACAGATACGGTGTAATACGGAATGTCCTGCTTGGCAAACAGCATAAGCTGTGCGCCTTCTTCCTCGTTTCTGGCCATACTGATCGTAATTATATTTTTGTCAGCAGCCTGTTCGGAAGCCTTACCGTCATCGTCCAAAACGATTTTCGCAGTGGCAGATTCGCCCCATACTACAGCATCTTCTCCCTCAATTTTTTCCTGACTGCCGCCGGCATTGCCGCAGCCTGCCACCGAGATCAGCAGTACAAGGACCAGGGAAAGCGCAAGTAGTCTTTTCCGGATCATATCGTTCTCCTTTCGCAAGGCGATCTTACTCAAAAAGTCTGTTCAGATAGGTGCTCCAACGGTCATCAGAATACTCTGTCAGGAAAACGTTGTTGTATTCCTCAGGTGTCTGTCCGTTCTTGGCAGTCATCATATCCACAAAGTAGGTGTTCAGGTTATAGGGCTGAACATTGGCCTTGCTGAAGATGTCGCCAACACGGTAGTAGCCCACATAAACCGCATCCTTGGTGCAGTCATAGATGGATTTCTCCGTTTCGTGCAGCTTCTCATAATCATACTCATACTGGAAGGGGGAGAAACCGCCGGAACAGTTGTCCTTGAAGATCTGAATACCTTCGTCAGAGGCCATAAACAGCAGGAACTGATCTGCCAAGGTCTTGGCGTTGCTGTAAGCAGGGGCAAACACCGTGTGGGTAGGTGCCAGAGTGGCAACCATATTCCGGGCAGAACGGATGTACTCCACTTCCTCCTCGGTCACGCCGGCAGGCAGCTCGCCTTCACCGTCCACATACGCAACCACCTGGGACAGCATCTCATCGGAGGTGATGTTGGGCAGGCGCTTTTCGTTTCCGGCAGAATAGCTGTTGGTGGCTTCCAAAATGTTGCTGGCAACAGGGACCTTCATCATCTTGATGGTGGAGTCCAGCTCAACCGTGGTGTTG
The DNA here is from genome assembly GCA_964560245.1 of uncultured Oscillospiraceae bacterium. Taxonomy (GTDB): domain Bacteria; phylum Bacillota; class Clostridia; order Oscillospirales; family Oscillospiraceae; genus Faecousia. Next base: position 11,594 of record CAZLLC010000003.1, read on the forward strand.
TTCTGCACCTCCTGCATCAGCCAGTCGCCTGATACGTAGAACGCATACTTGTTCTCCTGAATCATAAAGTTTGTCTGATAGTCATTCAAACGGTCCACGCCGATTTCAGCGGCATTCTGATTCACATAGCCGGCATTGTAGTTCAAAAGCTCATAGCAGGTTTGGGCAGAAGCCAAACGGCCGGGCTGGTTGAAGATCTTGTTGGAGTTCTTCTCCTCACGGTTCATACTGCTGTTGTAGCCAATGCCTTCATAGAATTTGGTATAGTTTTCAAAACCTTCGTACTGCGCCCACCAGATCTGATACAAAGAAGTGGACCAGTAGTCGATCATACCGGGCACGAAGAACACGCAGCCTTGAGCCTTCAGCTGCTCGCAGAGGGCAATCAGCTCATCAGTGGTTCTGGGCAGCTCCCAGTTACCCTCGCCCAGGGCGTTGTTGATCACATCCTCGTTGTAGAACAGGCAGTGGTTGCCTGCCACATAGGGCATCCAGTAATAGGTATCATCCGCGGTATCTTCCGTATCGCGGCCGTCCACCTGACACATTTTACGCAGACCGGGGAACAGCTTTTCCGCAATGGTCTGATCCTCACCGGGAATGGTGGTGTTATAAAGCTCAGTCAGATCACGCACAGCCTGACCGTCATTATACATCTTTGCGAAAGACGCCAGTGTGCCATAGCCCTCAGACTTACTGAAATACAAGTCAACATCGTTCGTATTGGGGTTACGCAGGCTGTTTTCAACCTGACCGGCTGTTCTGACGATCTGCAGGTTTACATTGACACCGGGGTTCTTTTCCTGGAACGCCTTCACCAATGCTTCCATCCACTGGGTACCGTAGCCCATAGCGTAGTACATAATGTTCAGATTGGTGGTGTCCTCCACAGAGTTGTCAACCAGCTGATCCTGGGAGCCGCCACCGCCGCAACCGGTGAGCACAAGGCTCAGGGCAATGGTAACGCAGAGCAGCAGCGCAATCATTCTTTTTGTTTTCATAAGCTATCTCCTTTCATTGTTGCCTTAGCCTTTAATGCCGCCGGCAGAAACATTTTTGTTGAGCTTTCCACTGAATATGGCGTACAGAACCACTACCGGAATAATCGACAGGAAAATACCTGCAAAATAGGTAGGTGTCTGCAAGCCGATATAGAACATATAAGTCTGCAGCACATACAGCATACTGGAAAGGGTGGGGTTTGTTTTCTGGTACACCATAACCGTTGCATAATCATTCCAGTAGAAAATAAAATTCATAATGCCCTGAGCGGTAATGATCGGCACCGCGCAAGGAAGCATAATGTTTTTGAATATGGCGAAAGGACCTGCGCCATCGATCTTTGCCGCCTCCGCATAGGCGTTGGGAAGTCCCTGAAAGTAGGCATACATAATCAAAAACAGTCCGCCGTGTCCGGCGCCCTGACTGATATAGTACAGCCAGTTGTCTACCATATTCATTTCCGCCAGCATCTTATATTTTGCCGCATCCTGACCGTAGGTGGGAATCATCATCTGCACCATAATAAAGGCGTACAGGAATTTTCTTCCCTTAAACTCATAACGGGCAGTCACATAAGAGAACAGGGTCGTAACGACGATCCGGGGCAATGTACAGCCCAAGCTGTATACCAGCGAGTTCATAAGCATTTCAGGATAGGTGACCATACGCAAAATGCCGTTGCTGCCGCCTACCTCGATCATAAACTTCTCGGAAACGTCGATAAAGTTTTGAATGGTATAATTGCCTACAAACAAGCCGTGTTCCCGAACCATAGCCAAATAGGTGGTTGGGTCACCCAGCGCCACGTTCAGACCCCAAAGGACGAGAAACAACAGCAGGCAGCCCCACACCAGAGGGATAACACCCAGAAAATTGACCCAAAAGCCGTTGGAACGAAGCTCCCGCCGGCGGGCTTTTAAGCTCATCATCAGTATTCCACCTCCGTACCAAAACGCTTCATAACCCCGCGGAATATGACATACAGGGGTATGGTCAGCAAGGTAAATATAATGCCCAATGCAGCCGCGTGATTGTATTCATTCACATTGCCGTTGAGCACAACACTGTACATCCAGTAGCTCAAGGTCTGGGTGCCGTATTTACCTTCCGTCAGTACCAGCACCGAGCCGGTAGCGCCGAACATACCAATGATCTGAATAGAGAGCATATTCACAAAATTGGGCCATACCAGCGGCAGTACCACGGTGGCAAACTCTCTTGCAGGTGTAATGCCTTCCAAATTGCCGTACTCGATCAGATCCTGCGGAATACGCCCGATGATACTGGTCCAGGTCAGCAGGTTTGCGCCCACGCCGATCAAAATATCGTAGATCAGCACATACAGCAGACCGCTTTCCGTCAGCATAGAAAAGGGCGTGTCTGCGCCGGTCATCTGCTGAAGCTGATGAAACAGCCAGCCGTCAGAGGCCATAAATTTCTTATACAGCAGTGCCACCATAATGCCGCCGATGGCGCCGGGCAGGTACAGGGCCATACGAATAAACTTGTGACCCACAACCTTTCGGAACAGCAGGTATGCAATAAACATACAAGCAGGAATCAGCAGCGCGTTCATCAGGAAAAAGATCATGGTGTTTTTGAATGCCAGAGGCATATCCACGCCTGTTGCCATGGTGAGGGCTTCGATAGCCCATTTAAAGTTATCGAAGCCGATCTCACCGGTCAGCACATTGGTGAAGGTCATCACGATGCTGTTCCACTGTATACCTGCCCAAAAGACGACCAGATGCAAAATAGCCGGCGCGCAGAACGCCACAATAAGCCACTTCTCGCGGGGGGTATTTCTTGATTTTTTTCCGCTCAACTTTCTCATTGCTTCTGACCCTTCTTCCTTGCTCTTGTCACCACTGCAACTGCTGCGCCGCCCAGAACTGCCACAGCTAACACCGCAACCGCAATAATGACCGGCAGGTTTGTTTTGTTTTCATTTCCCTCTAACCCAGCATCTGCCACAGGACCGTCCTGGGAAAGCTTTTCTGCCTGCGCCTGAATATGCTTATCCTCCCGGATGCCGCTGACGGTCAGGGTGTAGGTCAGTGTGGTCTTGTCATAGCTTGCCATTGGCAGGAAATCCACATCATTGACCGTCAGGCTCTTTAAGGTATAGCCGCCGTCCACTTTGATCTGGACGGTCACAGAGCCGCCGGCAGCAACAGAGGTCTTATCCAGGATAAACTCCAAATTGTCCGCGTCGTCTGCTGTAACATTGTAAAGATGCTCATCGTCGGAGATGATGTAGCTAAATTCCACATCCTCCTGGGCATTTTCCATTGTGAAGACATAGCCGCCGTCGGAGGTCAGCGCCGTTTTCACCTGCTCGCCATTGACACTCAGGCTTTCCAGGGTCTTTCCTTCCTTGGGGAATACCACGATCTTCACAGTCTCGCCCTTCAGGAACAGGGACTTAAAGGCTACACTTGCTTCTTCCTTGGCTGTTTCCTCGGAAATATCCGTCACCTGTCTGACATCTAAGGTGGAAGTCAGAATAAAATCGTCACCGGTATCAGGCGTGCGGGCCATAATATTAAGTGAACTGTTATGACGCTGCGTGCTGTCATAATAGGTGATCAGTTCCATTTCCTCCAGGGTCGAACCTGCCTTGACATACCAGCGGTCATACTTGTAAACGCCATCTTCGTAGCACTTTACAATACCCACTTCCACGATGCTCCAGGAATCCGCCTTGAATATTTCTGTGTTGCCGGAGCTCAATGCACTGACGTGGAAGCCGTTGGAAATGGTGGCAAAGCCGCACCAAAGCTCGATGTGGGTACCCACTCTGGACCAGATATCACTGGTGTCCGAGCCGTAGCCCAAACGCAGACCGCCACCGGTTGCGGGGATGTAATAAGCAAACCGGATCGCTCTGTTCAGTACGCCCTCCTGACCGTCGGCAAACATTGTGCCGATCTGGTCAACACTGTTGGCAGGAATGATGATCTCCTTCTTTCCGGTCAGCTCATACAGGTCATAGACCTGTGCTTCATCAACCGTCAGCGTATGAACCTCAATTTCCACAGTCAGCTGGTCATTTGCAGAGGGCGCTTCCAGTTCGAATACATACACGCCCTTCTTATCGCTGACAGGGCTGAGGGGCTGACCGTTCAGTAGCACCTGCTGCAGAATCACAGAGGTAAATTCATCCTTGTTGCCCAAGGCAATATCAATGATGGATTTCTTACCCACGACCACATCGGTATTGGTGGTGATATACTTGCTGGTTTCCACTGTTTCACCGTTGACCACATAAGTGACCGGGATCGTTATGCTATCATACTTGGTTTTCATTGTAACCGGGAATGTGGTATAAGCGCACAGCAAATTGCCCCGTGTACGGTTTGTGTCTTTATCCACATAAGACAGCACTTCCGCGCCGTCGATCTTTAAGTAGATCTTCTTGCCAAGCTTTGCCTTGCTGCTGTCATAGAAGTCTGTAATGCCGATCTCCATTTCAAAGACTGTGGGGATCACACCGTTTACACTTGCCAAAACCTCATCGGTGGCGCTGTCACGCAGTACCAGCGAAGTACCGCCGTCGGTGGCAAAGTACATACTCAGGCGATAGCCCACTTTATCAAACAGGTCGCTATCCTTGCACAGACCTATGATCAGCTCCTGCAGCGCACTGCGGTCAACCTGGCTGGTATCCATACGCACCTGCAGCGCATAGCTCATATTGTTGGTATCCGTGATCTGACCGATCTCATTGCTCCAGATCACTTCGCCGCCTGCATCGGTACGCGTAAGCTGCAGGGTCGCTCTGCCGGTCAGATCAAAAATGTCATAAATCTTTACGCCGGTGCTGGGGATACCATCCACGCAGGTACCAAGCGTAACAGTTCCGCTGCTGGCGTATGCTGCCACGACCGTGCCCATATCTTCGCCGGAGACCACATTTCTGGTATCGTCAAAATGCATCAGCTCTTCGCCGTTTATTTTAACATAGATCCGTCTTGCTGCAACATTTTTATTGCCATCCAGCAGATCCACAACGCCCACTTCCAGCTCAAAGCTGCCGTTGAAGTCGAAGCTTTGCTGCATACTATAGATGCATTCAGGCTCCAGACCCTGCGTATCAGTATTCTTATAAATCATCAGGCTGTCGGTTTCGTTGTCCGGGTTGCCGTTGAGCTCGATCTTGTAGCCGTGACCGCTGCCTACAGGCCAGTGTCCGTTAAGACCCAGGCCGATGATCAGATTTTGCTGATGATCCTTGCTCATTTGCACCTTGGTCTTCAGTGCCACATTGCCCTTGTGGGCTTCCTCCACATTACCGATCAGTACGCCCCAAATCACCTCGCCGTTGTCATCGCTGTGATCTACTTCCAGTGTTTCACGGAACGCCAGATCGTACAGATCGTAAACCGTGGCATCTGCGGCCTGATAACCTCTGAGAGAGGTCATTTGCAGTTTATTGCCGCTGACATAAACATCCACCTTTGTGCCCAGGCTGTCGCCGGACAGAGCATTTACCGTGTCGTCATAATGCAGAACTTCTTTGCCGTCTACCTTAACATAGATCCGCTTGCCGACGACTTTGTTGTCTGCATCTTCAGCATACAGGTCCACCACACCGAATTCCAGCTCATATTCTCCGTTGAAATCCAGGCTTTGATCCTTGCAGTAGATCTGTGTGCCGGCTCTGTGGATCTTCACGGTATCCACTTCGTCTGTACCGGTCTTCATCACGATCTCAAGCACATAACCGCTGTTCAGCTGAACCGCGGAGGAGAGCTCCGCCAGACCGATACCCAGCATAACTGTTTGCGCCTCATCCATCGTCACGGTGGTTCTGAAGGCCATATTTTCCTTATGCTCCTCCAGCATATAACCCAGAGTCGTGCCCCAGTTGTCCGGATTGGATGCCCGTCCCGTCAAGGTCAGCTCCTCCAAGCCCATCAAATCGTACAGGTCATACACTGTGGCATCTGCCGCGGTCAATATGCCGTATTCCGGCACTTCAGGCAGAATATAATCCTTACTGTACAGCTCGGCAGCGCTTTCATCAATGTGGTGCAGTGCCACCATTGTGCCCAGGCTGTCGCCGGTCAGATAACCGATTCCATCGTCACAGGTATACAGCACCTCGCCGTCCACACTTAAATAGACCTGCTTGCCCACAACGCCGCCGTCCAGCAAAACATTGCGGTAACCGAACTGGATGATATGCTCGCCGATAAGTTTGGAAACATCATCAAAATAGGCGATCTCACTGCCGTTTCCGCGGGTAAATCTTATATGGCTTGCGCCGTCAAGCTGCACAGCGATCTCTAGACCGTAGCCCTGGGGATCGGTGCAATCCGCGCCCTCCGGAGCGCCCACAGAGAAACGGTATCTGTGTCTTGCGTCCGTGATGTTCATTTTCAGTTCAATTGCGGCCTGTTCCTTGTCAGCCTCCGCAATATTACCTAACTTTGTGGAAACCCAGGGATCTACATAGGTTAGGGTCTGACCGGTCAGATCAGAAAGATCATAAACCTTCGCCTCGCCGTAGCCGCTATCGTAGGTGGTATCCATCTGAATAGCCGCGCCGTAGTGGAAGTCAATAAACTTTGTGCCCAAATCGTCGCCGGTAAGGTAGCCGTTATAATCGCCCACTTCACAGACCACCACATCATCGATCTTCACATACAGATGCTTGCCGACTCTGTTTCCGTCCGACAAAATGTCCACAATGCCGATCTCCAAAATATATGTTCCTGCAATACCCTGAACGGTCGCAGACTTCAAAGTGGCATTATTGCGTCTGATCTCCACCACATTGGTATCACCATACAGATAAACCGCATAGCCCTGGGGATCATAAATATCCGCGCCCTCCTTGGCATTGAGGGAAAGACGGACTTGCTGGGCGCCCATAGTCAGCTTGGTTTTAATGGCAACATTTTCCTTGTGCTCCGGCTTGACATCAGCAAAGATCTGGCCTTCCCAGGTATCGTCCGTACCCTTGACGGTGTTGGAAACGATACCTGTCAGATCGTAAATATCATACACTTTCGCATCTGCCAGGGTCTGGGGTACAGAGGGCTTTGTGCTTTCCATAACCACCTTGCCCACATAGTGGAAGATGGCAACCTTTGTTCCCAGGGTTTCGCCGGTGAGATAACCGTTTTTATCGTCGTAGGTCTTTAGAACCTCGCCGTCCTTCTTCAGGGTCAGCCGCTTGCCCACGATCCGGTCTTCTTCCAAAATGCTCTGCATGCCGAATTCCAGCTCGTAGGTGCCAATAGCGGTTTCTTCTTCCCAGTAAGCAAGATTCTCTCCGTTGCGGTACAGACCGAAATAAGTCTTACCGTCAGTATCATCCACTCTTACACGGAGGGAATAGCCCTGGAAGTCCAGTGCAGTGGCGTTATCCAACAGACCAATGGACAACCGCAGGGTATCCGTCCCGTCGGTACGGACAGTATCCACGGTCAGCTTGGTCTTGAAGATGACGTTTTCCTTATCCTCGGCGTTTACATTACCAATAAGGCTGTCCATCCAGTTATCATCCACACCGGGAATGCCCAAAGTACTTGCCTGTGCGCCGTAATAGATATTCTCAGCGCTGCCGGTCAGATCCTTAATGTCATAGACTGTTGCGTCTGCCAGGGTCTGGGGCACGGGCGGCTTTGTGCTTTCCATAACCACCTTGCCCACATAGTGGAAGATGGCAACCTTTGTTCCCAGGGTTTCGCCGGTGAGATAACCGTTTTTATCGTCGTAGGTCTTTAGAACCTCGCCGTCCTTCTTCAGGGTCAGCCGCTTGCCCACGATCCGGTCTTCTTCCAAAATGCTCTGCATGCCGAATTCCAGCTCGTAGGTGCCAATAGCGGTTTCTTCTTCCCAGTAAGCAAGATTCTCTCCGTTGCGGTACAGACCGAAATAAGTCTTACCGTCAGTATCATCCACTCTTACACGGAGGGAATAGCCCTGGAAGTCCAGTGCAGTGGCGTTATCCAACAGACCAATGGACAACCGCAGGGTATCCGTCCCGTCGGTACGGACAGTATCCACGGTCAGCTTGGTCTTGAAGATGACGTTTTCCTTATCCTCGGCGTTTACATTACCAATAAGGCTGTCCATCCAGTTATCATCCACACCGGGAATGCCCAAAGTACTTGCCTGTGCGCCGTAATAGATATTCTCAGCGCTGCCGGTCAGATCCTTAATGTCATAGACTGTTGCGTCTGCCAGAGTTTGCAGACCGGTCGTTCCCGGTTCGGTGGTTTCGGGTTCGGTAGTTTCAGGCTCGGTGGGTTCAAACTCCTTTGTGCTGTCCATCTGGATGGCAGCGCCGTAGTGGAAGTCAATAATCTTGGTGCCCAGGCTGTCCCCGGTCAGGTAGCCGTCCACATCGTCGTATTCACAGACCACCACATCATTCATTTTTATATACAGATGCTTGCCCACTCTGTTTCCGCCCGACAGGATGTCCACAATGCCTACTTCAAAAATGTAGGTGCCCGCAACACCCTGGACGGTCGCATCCTTCAAGGTAGAATTGTTTCGTCTGATCTCCACTCTGTTGTCTGCGCCGTACAGGTAGACAGAATATCCGGGGGGATCCCAAACACTGGCGCCCTCCAGGGCATTCAGAGAAAGACGAACCTCCTGCGCGCCCATAGTCAGCTTGGTCTTGAAGGCCATATTTTCCTTGTGTTCTGCGCTGATACTGGCATGGAGCTGTCCATCCCAAACACCATCATCCGTACCCTTAACGGTATTGGTCTCAAAGCCGGTCAAATCGTAAATATCATAAACCGTGGCTTCTGCCAATGTCTGCGGTTCAGTTTCCGGCTCTGTATCGGGTTCGGTAGTTTCAGGCTCGGTGGGTTCAAACTCCTTTGTGCTGTCCATCTGGATGGCAGCGCCGTAGTGGAAGTCAATAATCTTGGTGCCCAGGCTGTCCCCGGTCAGGTAGCCGTCCACATCGTCGTATTCACAGACCACCACATCATTCATTTTTATATACAGATGCTTGCCCACTCTGTTTCCGCCCGACAGGATGTCCACAATGCCTACTTCAAAAATGTAGGTGCCCGCAACACCCTGGACGGTCGCATCCTTCAAGGTAGAATTGTTTCGTCTGATCTCCACTCTGTTGTCTGCGCCGTACAGGTAGACAGAATATCCGGGGGGATCCCAAACACTGGCGCCCTCCAGGGCATTCAGGGAAAGACGAACTTCCTGCGCGCCCATAGTCAGCTTGGTCTTGAATGCCATATTTTCCTTGTGTTCTGCGCTGATACCGGCGTGGAGCTGTCCATCCCAAACACCATCATCCGTGCCCTTGACGGTATTGGTCTGAGAACCGGTCAGGTCATAAATGTCATAAACATTTGCTGTGCCGTATTCATCGGTGTAGGTGGTGTCCATCTGGATGGCAGCACCGTAGTGGAAGTCAATGAGCTTTGTGCCCAGGCTGTCCCCGGTAAGGTAACCGTCGGTATCGTCCACTTCACAGATGACCTCGCCATCTTTTTTGACGTACAGATGCTTGCCTGTTCTGACACCGTCGGTCAGAATATCCACGATGCCGATCTCCAGCTCCCAAGTACCCGCTACAGAGTCAACACTGCCTACCACCAGGTCAGCTTGGTTGCGCTTGATGGCGATGTAGGGCGCGCCCCCGTTGTGGTTGATATACACCGCATAGCCGGGAGGATCATAAATGCTGGTGCCTTCCTTCGCATTCAAGGCAAGGCGAACCTGCTGCTGCCCCATAGTCAGCTTGGTCTTGAACACAATATTTTCCTTGTGCTCCTCGCTGACATCCGCAAAGATCTGTCCTTCCCAGGTCTCGTCCGTTCCCTTAATGGTGTTGGTCTTGGAACCGGTCAGATCATAAATATCATAGACATTGGCTGTGCCATAGGCGCTGGTATAGGTGTAGGTGGTGTCCATCTGGATGGCAGCGCCGTAGTGGAAGTCAATGAGCTTTGTGCCCAGGCTGTCCCCGGTAAGGTAACCGTCGGTATCGTCCACTTCACAGATGACCTCGCCATCTTTTTTGACGTACAGATGCTTGCCTGTTCTGACACCGTCGGTCAGAATATCCACGATGCCGATCTCCAGCTCCCAAGTACCCGCTACAGAGTCAACACTGCCTACCACCAGGTCAGCTTGGTTGCGCTTGATGGCGATGTAGGGCGCGCCCCCGTTGTGGTTGATATACACCGCATAGCCGGGAGGATCATAAATGCTGGTGCCTTCCTTCGCATTCAAGGCAAGGCGAACCTGCTGCTGCCCCATAGTCAGCTTGGTCTTGAACACAATATTTTCCTTGTGCTCCTCGCTGACATCCGCAAAGATCTGTCCTTCCCAGGTCTCGTCCGTTCCCTTAATGGTATTGGTCTTGGAACCGGTCAGATCATAAATATCATAGACAGTCGCTTCCCCATAAGTGGTTGACTGCGTCGTATCGGCCTGAACAGCCGGCATCAGCCCTGTCAAATTGGGCAAAAGCATTGCCAAAACCAGCTCAAACGCCAATATTCGTTTCTGTAAAGTTTTTTTCACGTGTATCTTCCTCCCATTTTCCTATCTCGCAGGCTGAAGCATTACTGAAGGCCCTCGGCATCAAAAATGTACCTTGTTCCATAGGTATAAGTCTGCACGGTCGTTCCGTCCTTCAAAGTTTGGGTTTTTTCGATCAAACGGTCGCCCTCGTAGCTGTACTCCTCTGTCACATTGCCCTCAGGCATAATATTGGTGGCCTTTACCACTCTGCCCTGGTCGTCATAGATAAACTCATAGGAAATATCCTTGCCGTTTGTCTGCTGACCGGCCATACGGCTCACCCGGCCCTGTTCATCGTATTCATAGGTGTACCGGATGGTATCACCGATGATGGCGCCCTCCGGCATAAACTCCACCCGGGGGCCGGTCAGGATCGTGCCTTCATCATCATAGGTATACTTAAATGTGGAAACCTTTCCGTTTTCGTCCTGATAACGGGTGCAGTTGCCGTTTTTGTCGTATTTATATGTACATACCGCATCGGGCTCTGTCTGCCCTGCGCGGAACATTCTCTTTTCCACCAGGCGACCAGCCTCGTCATAGTGGCAGGTAAAGAAAACCGTCAGGTCTGTACTGCTGTAGATCTTCTGAAGTACGCCCTGGGCATCGTAGTGGCAGTAGGTCACTTCAATGCCTGTAGGCACGGTTTTTTCCATTTTCAGCAGCATATCTTCCACCTTGGTAAACCGCTGCAGCATTTCGTCGTTGCCCTCTGCGGTATACAGCTCAAAAAGCTTTTGGGTGGCTTCATAGTCCACATACTGTTTTTCTTCAATAGTAAAGCTGTTTTCTGCCAAATAGCTTTTCAAATAATCATCGGTCGTGGTCGATTGGCTTTGGGTATTGCCGCAGGCGCAAAGCATACATACCGTGATCACTGCCAAAACAAAGCTCATTATTTTACGCATTTTCAATTCCTTCTTTCTTACAGTGCTATCTTAAACGACTGTCCATCCTGTAATTTCCACTGTTCCGTGCCGTACCGGAAAACACCTGTTGTTCCTTTTGGGAGCAATATATCGAACAGGATCTTACCGTCTTCCTTACGCCAGCTTACGGAAACCGTACCGTTTTCTGTCTGTATGCTGCCACTTGCATACTGCATTTTCTTTGGGATCTGCGGACAGATCACTAGATCTTGGCAGCCGGCAGAATCTTCTGCCTGCCCAATGCCTAAAACGGAAGTAAAAAGCTGTCGGGCGCAGGCGCCGAACATGGGATGATCGTGAGAATCTCTTCCGTGCCAATCCTCCCAAAGTGTGGTGGCGCCCCGGTCTTTCATATAAAGGAAGCTGCCAGGCTCCCGGCTGCTCAGAAGCTCAAATGCTAAATCCTTCTGCCCCTTACGCAGCAGCACATCCAGCAAAATGTCCGTTCCTAAGAATCCCGTGTCAAAGTGACCCAGCTTTTCATAATGACTGACCAGATTGTGAAGTGTGCGTTCATCGCCCATTCCAATATCCAGGCCGTAGGCATTGGCGCCCTGAACATTATCACAAAAGTTTCCGGTTTCCCGGTCAAAATAGGTGTCCGCCAAGGCTTTCTTTAATTCCTCCGCCTTGGAGGCAAAGGTTTGGATCTCCTGCGGTCTGTCTATCTCAAACGCGATCTTCTGCAGGATATGCAGACACTTTATGTAAAAACAGGTGTTCACAAAAGGTTCCGGCAAAACCGGCTTTTCCAATGTGCACCAGTCGCCTAAGCACCAGCCGCCGTGCTCTTCCCAGCTTACCAAATTGTTTTTTAGCCGGCTGTCCAGGTAGGCGCACCATTTTTTCATTGGCTCATAGCATTTGCGGAGCATTTCTATTTCTCCGTAACGCCGATAGTATGCGTAAGGTACAAGCACAATGGCGCAGCCCCAGCCGCCGGGACCGCCGCCACCGCCCATAAAGGGTGCGGTATGCTGTACATGACCGCCGGTTCTATCCTGGCAGTCTAAAATATCCTGAATCCATTTGCGGTAAAATTCCCGACTGTCAAGGGTCAGCATTGCCGCCTGGGCGCAGACCTGACCGTCACCGGTATAGCCCAACCGCTCTCTGTGGGGGCAATCCGAGGGAACACCGCCGTGCATATTGTTCAGCTGGGTACGCACAAAGGCTTTATACAGCCAGTTCATACCCTCTGAATCGCTTTCGAATGTGGATGTCACCGGCGTATTGCTATGGATCACCTGCACTTCCAGGCTGTCCACCGGACCGGTCACCTCAAAGTAGCGGAAAGCGTGCCACACAAACAGGGGCTCAAAGCTGCGTGTTTCACCGTCGCAAATAAATGTATCCTCCATAATCTGCTTGCAGCCGCTGGCGCAGTCATAATCCCAGGCGCCGGTGGATGCAAAATCCAGCTGCCCATCCGTATAATTTTCCGCAAAACGAAGGCGGATTTTGGTGCCTGCCGGCGCGCCGGTGGTCATCCGAACCGTACCGCTGATGTTTTCGCCCACATCATATATCCGCTTATCGCCCTCTTCTTTTAAAAGAACCGGGGTAACGGTTTTGATGACCCGATCAGCAGGGCAGGTCTGCAGGGTCAGCTCAGACTGGGGGGTGGGCACGATCTGCACCGGCTTCCACACCGGCTCTTGCGCCAATTTTCTGGCATCGTGTACCTCGCCTGTAAACAAGTGACTGGAAACAATTTCACTGTCCCGCCACAGCTCTGTACCGTCAGAAAAAATTTCTTTGCGTCCGCTTAAATCCTCAAAAACCATACAGAATGCGGTCTTTAGATCCTGTCCGTATTCCATATGTCCCTCAATTGTGCGCTCTGTTTGCCGGTAAAAGCCGTTGCCAAGGCGGATCTCAATTGTGTTTTCTCCCGGTTTCAATGCATCGGCGCAATCATAACGAAGAAAGTATATTCTGTGGGTAAAAGTATCGGAAATGGGATAAAGCAGGCTGCTTAAATCTCTTTTTTCATAATCGCTCTGAGCCGGAACAAATCGATCCTGTGTGATCTCCTTGCCGTTGATCCGCACAGCAAAGTAACCCAATCCGGTAATCTCAATATAAGCCTCTCCCGGCTTGTCTGCCTGAAAGGTGCGGCAAATTACAGGGCTTTGACAACTGTCGTCCGCTTTCACCCAACGGACATTTCTTTTCTTTATTTCATTCATAGCGATCTCCTGTACGGTCAATGTCATTAGGTTCCATATTGCAGTACCGAAAACCGTGTCATCTTGAGCGAGCGGAGCGAGTCGAAAGATCTACGCACTGATTGTTCTGCAAACACAGTTGCTAATGCGTAGATTCCTCCACGCGCTTCGCTTGGTCGGAATGACACCGTCTTTCGGTAGTGTTTTAACAAATAGACATTGCCTGTATGGTCCGTGGTGAAGGTTAGTAACTTTCTGTTATATATGTAAAGGAACAATGCACGGGGTGCATTTCCCGAATTGACGAATTTATTTTTTGGTGCTAATATGTGTTCAAAGGAAGTGTAAAAAGATATGATCAAATGCAAAGATTTTTCCGCATTTTATGTAAATAAGAAGGAGCAGGTCACCGCGCTGGATAAGCTCACTTTTTCTGTGGAGCGGGGCGAACTGTTCGTTGTGGTGGGTGAGTCCGGAAGTGGAAAAACCACCTTGCTCAAAAGCATTTTGCGGATGATCCCCTATGTGGACGGGGAAATGCTGGTTGATGGCATCACCATCGATGAGCTGGATATAAAAACCTGTAATTTTGCCTTTGTGGATCAGGAGGTTACCCTGTATCCCAATAAAACCGTCTATGAAAATATTGCTTTTCCCCTGCTGATGAACCGCACGCCCTACCAGGAAATTGACCGGCGGGTGAAGGAAATTGCGGATATTATGGACATTCGCTGGCTGCTAAGCCGCAAGCCGAAGCAGCTTTCAGGCGGTCAGCAGCAAAGAGTCGGACTTGCCCGGGCACTGATCAAAAAGCCGGATCTGATACTTTTGGACGAGCCCTTTTCCAATTTAGATCCGGAGATCCGCCGGCAGATGCGAACCTTCTTACGGCAGCTGCATCAAGTGTACCACACAACCATCCTGTTTGTCACCCACGATTTGGGGGAGGCCTTCTCTTTGGCTGATCGGATGATGGTGCTAAACGGCGGTAAAATCGAGGTGATCGGTAAGCCACAGGAGCTGATCGACGATCCGCGCTCTGAATTATTGGAGGTATTTTTAAAAGTATGAAGCAAACAGTATTCGGCACGGATCGGGCTGTGTATCAAAAGAATTTGCGCACAAATATCCTGCTTTGCATTTTCGTATTTTGTGCCGTTGTGATCATTCATACGGTATGCACCGGAGCGCGTACAGAACATAATCACACGGCTATGCTCATTGCCAATATTGCCGTAGATATCATCGGCGGCAGTTTTCTCATTGCCCGGCTGAGTATGTGCGTTTTTCCGCAACATAAACTGCTGAAGCTTTATGACCTGGCTGCCCAGGAGGCAACCGGGCAGGTGCTGGAAATCGGAACTTCCCTTATCCACTACATCGGCATTAACTGCTGCGAAGTCCGTTTACCGGATCGCCGTCTGTTCCTGCCTGCCGGCACAATGGTGCTGACCGTGGGCAATAATTACCGTTTCCGGCTGAAGGGAAACCTGATCGTGGAGGTATGTTCTGATGAGCAAGCATAATACCGATACCCGCTGGAGCACCCATCTGCAGTACCAATGGTGGATGTACGTGCTGCTTGCCGTCCTCTCCATTATGATCTGGACCGCTGTTTTTGACACCCTGGCAAAGCCTGCCAGAAACGAGAAGGTGGGTATTTGTTTTTTCGGAGACGGGCTGGATGTGACTGCGCTCCACAGTGATCTTTCCGCAGCAATGGATGATCTTACGCAACAACAGATCGCCTATGTGGATGTGTCCCAAACCATTGCCGACTATGAACATTTAGGGCAGATCTTGATGGCGCGCGCCTATGATTGCGACCTGCTGATACTCTCGGCTGAGTCTGTGGATCTGCTGTCTGCCTACGGTTTTTTTGCGCCCCTTCCCGACGACTGGAAGGACATTCCTACATACACCCAGGAAAAGGACGGAGAAACCGTGGCCTACGGACTGGAGATCTACAGTCCGGACAGTCAAAACCGCTTTTCTTCCTACTGCTCCGGTGAGCAGACCTATTATGTATTCTTGAGTAAAGAATCTGTAAATCTTGCAGCTTTGAATGGAAACGGTTCGCAAACCGACGACGCCGCCTTGCGGATACTGGAATTTTTATTGGAGGAACCTTATGTCTCGACTCAGGAAAATTAAAAAAGCATCAAAAGACTACCAGCGGTCTATGCTCCCCCAATCACGGCGGGATGTGTTTTTCGATGTGGTGAAGCTGCAGTGGAGAAAGCTTTTGCTGCTTGCTCTGATCCTGCTTATTTCAGCGCTTCCCCTACTGCTGATCGCTGTTTATGAGGATACTTATATTCTGACAGCATATGACGATCCCGGCATCCCTCAAGAAACGATCCCGGCGCTCATCGCACCGCTGCACATTTATTGTGCAGTGCTGAGCGCGCCCTGTTTAATCCTGTTTTTCCTGGGGCTTTCCGGTGTGATCCGGGTAGTGCGTCAGCTTGCCTGGGAAGAACACGCTATGGTATTTCCGGATTTTATGATCGGCTTTCGGCAAAACTGGAAGCAGTTCCTGCCTGCCGGACTACTGTTTGGTCTGGGCTATGCTTTTGCAAAAATCGGCTGGCACAGCGCCCTGGCGACCCAAGCCAATTCCGTTTGGATGCAGGGAATTTTACTTGGTCTTTTGATTTTTCTCATTGCGCCCCTGATTGCCTGCTGCATTGTGATCATTGCCGTATATGACAACAGCTTTTGGGGTAATTTGAAGCTGGCAGCCTTTGTGTACATGAAAAACCCCCTGAAGACCGTGGTTGGTATGCTCCTTGCCTTCGGACCCAGCGTTGCGGTTTGGCTGATCCCGCACCTGCAGCTGCACCTGATCGGGTCGATCCCCGCAATCATAGTATTTACCCTTGGTCTATTGGGCTGGGTACTGTTTACCTGCAACCAGTTAGACAGGCATTACAATGCCGAGCATTACCCCGAGCTTGTGGGTAAAGGCGTAAACGGAAAATAGATTGTTTTTCGTTTATGCGCATATGGCTCCCCTGTAGGGGAGCTGGCAAAAATCGGCTCTTCGCAACCGATTTTTGACTGAGGGGTGTGCGGAGGGATAAAATATATCCGAATTATCGACACATCTGTAAACCCCTCCGTCACGGCTATGCCGTGCCCACCTCCCCTACAGGGGAGGCAGTATTTTTTGATGTAAATAGATGGA
Organism: uncultured Oscillospiraceae bacterium; assembly: GCA_964560245.1. GTDB lineage: Bacteria > Bacillota > Clostridia > Oscillospirales > Oscillospiraceae > Faecousia. The sequence continues at coordinate 28,411 of CAZLLC010000003.1, forward strand.
CGAGGGGAGCTGCAGAGCAGCTCCTCCTCTTTTTACGTTTCGGTTAAAAATCAGTTAACTTCGTCCATATACACACGAACATCGTCCAGATAGAACACCTGCTCTGCATCGAAGCCAGCACCGCTGTCGAAAGCGATGATGAATGCGCCTACATAGCCAAGATAATCCGTGCCAATATCCTCTGCATTAATGGTGATCTCGTTCCAGCCGGGAGCCAGTGTGAAGCGGAAGGAAGTATTCTGGGGATGATCGTCATGCCAGATATCCGCATCAGCCTTGAAGTAAGTGCCTGCATTGTACACATCACCGGATCTGTCGTAGGTATTCAGGTAGAACCGGACTGTGCTGTCGGCATCCTGCGCATTATAGACCTTGAAGGTGATCTTGGTTGCGCCGGAGAAGTCAGTAGTGGCAGAGAAATACTTGCTGGTGGTGGGAATCCAAACGGTTTCGCCATCCTGTCCGGGCTGTACTGCAACCTTCAGGCTGTAGTCGCCGTTACTTGCAGTGCTGCTCAGCGCAAGCTGTGCGTTGCCGCTGAACTTATTCTGAACGGTTTCCTCATAGGACTCGAAGTCCGCCAGCTGATAGTAGCCGTTTGTATAGATATTGCCGCTGATAGTTGCTACGCTTTCAGAAGCAGCAGTTTCCAAAGCATTGGTTGTGCCTGTTGCAGTAACAACGCCGTTTACAGCAGACTGTGCATTGCTGATAATTGCAGCATGCTCACTTGCATCGGATGCAGCCATCTGCAGCAGTGCGTTGCGCACGATGATAAACTTGGCATCATCATCAATGGGCACTGTTGCATTCACCTTTTTGCTGATCAGAGAGCCCCACCAGCTTCCGGTTTCAGAGGAAGCCTTAATGGAATCTGTATAGGTTTCCGTAATCAGACCGTACAGGCTGTTCAGATCATCAGCCGAGCCGCCGTTTTCAACCACAGCGCTCATCAGGTTGTAATCGTCAACGCCGTCTCTCCATGCAATCGCACGCAGGCTGGGGCAAGGACCGTCAATACCGTACTTGGCGCCGGGGTAGAAAAGGTTGCCGTCACCGGGGGTGATGGTGCTTGTACCGGCGGAGGAGGTGGTCCAGCGATCCAGGGACTGGCCGTTCGCCTCATAGAGGTAGTTCACAGACTTCCAGGCCATCAGGGTGTCAACATTCTCCTGATAACAGGTCCAGCCCAGCGTACGCAGACCCACAACATCGGTATCAAAGGCATAGTTGGAATAGGGCGTGTAGGGCTTCAGACTCAGGTAGGTCCACAGCTCGTCGGCATATGCGCCGTTCATAGCGGTGGCAACATCGTCGCCGTAGCCTTCTCTTACCAGCACCGAGTTGGTGGTGGAAAGAACAACATTCTTTCTGTCAGCAGAAGCCAGGAAATCGGTAAGCAGCGCGCCAACATCCAAAGCCTTGCCGTTGCTGTCGTCCACGGGAATGGTCAGCAGGAACCGCAAATTTTTTACGGAGCTTGCAATTTCAGAAGTATACTTGGAAGTACCGGCATACTTAGCAGACAGCTCTGCGTCTGCATCGTCCAGCATCTGGCAGAAGGCCTGATAGGTTGCCTTCGCAAGGTTAAACTGTTCCTCGGTTATGGATTCATCCACATGGTCGGAAGGATAGAAGAATGCCTTGGAAAGATAATCCTTGCCGTCGGCAATGGACATATCCGCAACGGCAACCACATACTCCTTCAGCAGTGCGTAGTTGCAGTAAACCAGTGTGCTGACACCGTCTACGGTGTAGTAGCTGTCGGTGGTATCCACAGGCAGCAGATAGTTGGTGGCAGCGTCGTAGCTTCCACGCAGCTGTACCAGGAACTTCTCGATGCTCATCACGCCGTCAGAGGCGGGAATGATGGAGCTCATATTGTAGTCTGCCAAGGTCTGGGCGTACAGAGCCGCCATCTCGTCAGAGCCATCCAGCTCACCGGTGGTGAAGCTGTCACGACCCAGATAGGGGGCGTAGGTGCCCAGCTTGGAGGTTTCGGGCATAACCACATCCTGAACCGTCACACTGATGGGCAGAGTGTAGATATGGCTATCGGTTTTAACCACCACAGTGCCGGTGTAGGTGCCGGCAGCATCGGTGCTTTCCGTGGATACATCCACATAGATCGCCTGGTTGTTGCCGGCAATAATGCTGTTTTCGCCGTACTCCACAGCCTTGGCAAAGGGCAGCATTGCGTCAGGCAGCTTCTCACCTGCGTATGCGCTGGGCGTATCGTAAGTGACATCAGATGTAGTCTTGTCGTCAACGGTCAGGTATTTCAGCTGATACAGCCGGATATTGTCGGCGCTGATCACATTGCTGCCGCTGGTCAGATCCGTCACAAAGATCTCATAGCTTTCCACATTGCGATTGCCAAACAGCATCAGCTGTGCGCCCTCGTCCTCGTTTTTGGCCATTTGGATGGTCAGGGTGTTTTTCTGGGATGCCAGGCTTGCGGCCTTGCCGTCATCGTCCTGCACGATCTTGGAGGCGCCGGACTCTGCCCAAAGGATCAGCTCATCGCCGCCGGTAGCCTCAGCAGAGCCGGTGGGATTTGTAGCTGTTGCCACAGACGCGGCAGTATTGGAAGTATCGGTCACCAGGGCAGAATGCTTCTTTTCCAGCGCGTCGTAGCTGCTGGAGGTTGCGCTCTGGGCAATGGCGCTCACTCTTGCCTCATAGGCCTCAAGCTGAGCATCCGTCCAGGTGGTTTCAAGCAGATCGCCGCCGTTGTCCATTCTGCTGCGGACGATCACAAGGGTGCCGTTGTTATCCTTCATGGTGGTGTCATAATAGACGGAGAAGGTGCCGTTTTGCGCCATGGCGTCCAATTCTGCCAAAGAAGCAGCGGCTCTTACATAATAGCGGTCGTGGGTGTAGACGCCGTCAGTATAGCGTCTTACGCAGCCCAGCTCGACGTAGGACACCTGATCTCTGCCCAGGCAGGACTGCCAGGAGAACAGATCATTACCGGCTGCATCCTGACACCAGGTACCGTTATCGGAAATATTGGCAATACCGAAGGAATTATTGTCCGGCACGGACATAAACAGCGCGCCGGATGCGCCGCCCAGGTCAGGCGTACTTGCGCCAAGCTGGATACGCATACCTTCACCGCCGGTGTACTTAAAGCGGATGGCAACATTGTTTGTCAGCTCGGTCTGAACAAAGCTGTCGTCCATACCTACCAATACGCCAAGCTGCAGAACCTCGCCCGCAGGAACGGTAACGGAGGTCTCTCCGGAGAGCGCGTACAGGTCCAGAACTGTAGCTTCGTCCACCACCTTGCTGCTGGCCAGAGCCTTGGCAGCAATATGGTAGTCATACAGCTGCTGCACAAGTTCTGCCATGGTTTCTCTTGCGCTCATTCTCTGGATATAGCTCATGGGGCTGTAGTTCCAGGACAAAGTATTGCCGTCAGCGGAAACCGTCAGGATATACACGCCGTCCAGCTCGTTGGGCAGAATGTCATCCAGCTGCACATAGTAGTTTGCGCCGGAAACACCGGATACGCTGACAGGGGTTACTTCCTGGCCGTTGAAGCTGAAGCTGTAGCTGTTTACATCACCGGTGATATTCAGGTAGTGACGCAGGGAAATATTTTCCTTCATCAGCAGAGAGGAGCCGTAGAGAGATACGCCATCCACGCTGCCGGTAAGGGCAGGTACGGCTGTGCTGCCGATGGTGTTGGTCACAGTGTCGGTATAGCCTGCATTGGCAGGATTTTCTACATTGTAGTTAAAATAGCTCTGCGCAGCCGCGCCGTAGTGAAGCATAGCCTCTACCACTGCCTTCTGCTCCGCGGTATAGCTGTCTCCCGCAAGGATCACATTGGCATAGCCGGCAACGGTGTAGGATTTGCTCATCGTCTTTCCGTTTGTCAGATTCACTGTCAGGACAACTTCATCCTGCATCTGAGCAGCTGCCAAAGATACGCTGACCACACGCAGGCCCTGATTGTCCATAGGCAGATCCTGCAAAGCACAGCTTGCTTCATTATCGCCCACAGAAACCGTAACGGTAGCTGCTGCATCTGCAACGACAGCAGGATCCAGCCGCAAATTCATCTCAGTGCTGCCACCCAGGGTCAGATTGTAGCTGTCTACGAAACTGGGAACGGCGCTGTTCATTTCAATGCTGGAGCCGTAATGGAACACAGCAGCCTTGGTGCCCAGGGCATCCCCGGTCAGATAGCCGGAGGCATCGTCATAGGTCCCGATGACTTCGCCGTCCTTCTTCAAGGTAATGCGCTTGGAGATCACCTGGTCATTGACCATCACATCCTGGATGCCGAACTCCAGCACATAGGTACCGGTCATATCGGCAGAACCGGAGAAGATATTGCCGTTATTCCGATAGAACGCAAACGCGCTGTCCTTGATCATCAGGGCATAGCCCGCAAAGTCCACAGCATTGGTGCTGTCCAGCGCGCCCAGGGAGAAGCGGATCTCCACGCCGGCAGGGATGGTCACCTGCGCCTTGAAATTCACATTTTCCTTATCTTCAGCATTTACATTGCCGATGGTGGCGCCGACCCATTCGTCGTAGCCGCCCACGGAGCTGCCGGTGGTGCCGTAGAACACATTGTTCTCCTTGCCGGTCAGATCCCACACATCGTAGGTGGTCATATCACCGACTTCCACAGTATAGGTGGTATCCATCTGAATGGCTGCGCCGTAGTGGAAGTCCACGATCTTGGTGCCCAATGCATCACCGGTCAAATAACCGTTGATATCATCGTATTCACAGACCACAGTGTCGCCCATCTTCACATACAAGTGCTTGCCCACTCTGTTTCCGTCGAACAGAATATCCACAATACCTACTTCGAAAACATAGGTACCTGCAATGCTCGCTACAGATGCAGAAGCCAGAGCGGAATTGTTCCGTCTGATCTCCACCACATTATCTGCGCCGTACAGGTAAACCGCGTAGCCGGTGGGATCAAAGATGCTGACGCCGTCCAGGGCATTCAGGGACAGACGAACATTCTGCGTACCCATAGTCAGCTTGGTCTTAAAGACCATATTTTCCTTGTGCTCCGCACTGATATTTGCGTGGATCTGGCCATCCCAGGTCTCATCGGTGCCCTTGATGGTATTGGCAGCCGCACCGGTCAGGTCGTAAATGTCATAAACCTCGGCCTCACCGTAGCTGCTTTCATAAGTACTCTTCAGCTGTACGGCAGCATCATCGATGTGATGCAACGCCACCATTGTGCCAATGGTATCCCCGGTCAGGTAGCCGCTGGCATCGTTATAGGTATAAAGGTCAACACCGTCCACACTTAAGTAAACCTGCTTACCTGTAACGTTATCACCCAATGTAATATTGCGGTAGCCGAACTCGAAGTCGTGCTCGCCGATCACACCGGAAACATCGTCAAAGATGGCGATCTGGCTGCCGCTGCCACGGGTAAACTTCACATAGTTGTTGCCGTCAAACTGAACAGCGATTTCCAGGCCGTAGCCCTGAGGATCGGTGCAATCTACACCTTCTGCAGCGCCCACAGAGAAACGGTATCTGTGTCTTGCATCGGTGATGTTCATATTGAACTTAATTGCAGCCTGTTCCTTATCCTCAGCTGCAATGCTGCCGATCTTTGTGGAAGCCCAGGCATTGACATTTGTTGCAGTTGCGCCGCTTAAGTCGTAAATATCATATACATTTGCGCTGCCGTAGCCTGTGCTGTAAGTGGAGTCCATCTGAATGGCAGCGCCGTAGTGGAAGTCAATAAACTTGGTGCCCAGGGCGTCGCCGGTCAGGTAGCCGTTTGTGTCGTCATATTCGCAGACGACCACATCATTCATCTTGACATACAGATGCTTACCGGTTACCTGTCCGTTAAACAGGATGTCCACAATGCCGATTTCAAAGGTATAGGTGCCTGCAATGCTCGCTACAGATGCAGAAGCCAGAGCAGAATTGTTCCGTCTGATTTCCAGCACATTATCTGCGCCATACAGATACACCGCATAGCCGGCAGGATCAAAAATATCGGAACCTTCCAGCGCATTTAAAGAAAGACGAACATTCTGCGCGCCTACAGTCAGCTTGGTCTTAATGGCCACATTTTCTTTGTGGTCAGCGCTGACATTTGCGTGGATCTGGCCTTCCCAGGTCTCGTCGGTACCCTTGACGGTGTTGGAAACTGCGCCGGTCAGGTCGTAAATGTCGTAAACATAGGCCGTGCCGTAGCTGCTGGTGTAGGTAGAGTCCATCTGAATGGCAGCGCCGTAGTGGAAGTCCACGATCTTGGTGCCCAGGGCATCGCCGGTCAGGTAGCCGTCGGTGTCCTCTACTTCACAGACCACCACGCCGTCCTTCTTGACATACAGATATTTACCGGTTGCAACACCGTCAGTCAGAATATCCACGATGCCGATCTCCAGCTCCCAGGTGCCGGCTACAGCGGCAACGCTGCCCACTACCAGGTCGGCATTATTGCGCTTGATGGCGATATAGGGCGCGCCGCCGTTGTGGTTAATATAAACCGCATAGCCGGAGGGATCGTAAATGCTGGCGCCATCGAGGGCATTGACGGAAAGACGAACTTCCTGTTCGCCCATCGTCAGCCTGGTCTTGAACACAATATTTTCCTTGTGTTCTTCACTGACATTTGCGTGGATCTGACCGTCCCAGGTCTCGTCCGTACCCTTAATGGTATTGGTCTTGGAACCGGTCAGGTCGTAAATGTCATAGACATTCGGCTCTGCCGTGATTGTGTCAGCCTGCACAGGCAGCACGCCCACTAAATTGGGGAGCAACATTGCCAGCGTTAAAAGCAGTGCCAACACTCGTTTTGTCGCATGGTTTTTCATTGTATTCCTCCTTGTTAATTAATACGCCTCTTTTGAGTATGTATTTTTTGAGGGCTATCTGTTTGCGGTTTTTACGCGCATCGCAAACCATTCGTTACAACCCGCCCACAATACAACTATATCATATCACTTTCTGCTTTGAAATTCTTATTATTTTTCATACAATCCTTGTTATTTTTCGCACAATGTATTTTTTACAAAAATAGTAAATTATCCCAACGCTTTAAATCATTCTCTCCAATTTTTGTATATTTTGGCAAATAAATTGCACATTTTAGCTGTATTTAATTGTTTCGTCAAATCATTTGTTTTCCGGTGATTAGTGAATTTTGGCACTTGACGGAACTGATGTTTCATTGTAAATTCTATACTGAAGGGGGGATGATCCTTTTGTCTCAAAAAAGAGCCTTTTATATTCCGCAGATGACGGAGCAAATCAGCCCCACACTCCCATATGATCCGACGGCCTCCTGGAGAGAATCAGATGTTTGCTTCAACATCGTCAACTATGCTTATCCCACTGTACATACCCACGAATACTACGAGATCGTTTTGGTTTTCAGCGGTTCTACGGTTCATAACATCAATGGCGATTCCTATGTTATGCGACGGGGTGACTGCTGTTTGATCCGTCCCGAGGATTCCCATTTTTTCGCAGACGAGCCGGGCAGACCGCAGCATAATTGCCTGAACGCCAATTTTATGTGCCGTCGGGATTTTATGGAAAAGGCGCTGGCCACCTTTGGATCAGACTGCCTTTCTATGCTTCATTCCTTAAAACGGCCGCTGACCTTCAAGGCCTCCAACACAGTGGTCTCTAAAATCGAAAAAACCTGTCTTTATATCCAATCACCGGGTGAGCACCCCACCGACAGCAACCTGATGATTTGTAAATCCGTTATTATGGAGCTGCTGGGCGCCTGTGTGCTGCATCAATGCACCCAGTTTCACAACGATTTTCCGGAATGGCTGGATGCCTTGGTGCTTTCTATGCAAAACCCCGACAATTTTGGCAAGAAAATCCCGGAACTGATCGCAGGGATCTCCTACAGCTACTCCTATATTCAAAAGCAATTCAGGCACTTTATGGGCACTTCGATCGTTTCTTATTGGAACGGCATCAAGCTCTCTCACGCCAAGGAACTGCTGACCAATTCCAAATTATCCGTTCTGGAGATCTCCACACGGTTGGGCTACGAAACCGCATCCCATCTTACGCACCTGTTCAAAAAACATTATGGCGTTTCTCCCTCAGCCATTCGCAAGTAACGCCTTCGCAACGCCAGGCTATGCCGCCCAACACCACGGTTCGCAGGCGCTTGCCCCCATTTTTACTACTGCCATACTGCTTTTTAAAACAACCGCATTTTCTCTGTTTTACCAAAATTTTGGTATCTTTCCAAAAACAAACACGGTTTTTTCTCCTGTTTTCGGCAATGCTATGGTTGCGGCGGAAAAACCGCCAAAAAAGTCCTGAACATAGACCGTGTGCAATTTTGCCCCGGTCTGTGACCGGGGCAAGCGTGCTTGCAGATGCAACTCGTTTTTGGACAGACTAAGATTTTTTTACACGGCAGCCTTGGAAATTGCGGCAATACTTTGTGTGCTACAAAATTTCCAAAGGAAGCTATGGGAGAAAAGATTGGCTGCTCCGGAAACCAGACGCAACAAAAGTACGCTAATACAAAGAAGGAGAGAAAAGATATGAAGAGCAATAATCAGATCAACATTCCCCAGGCAAGACAGGCTATGGACCAGTTCAAGATGCAGGCTGCCCAGGAAGTGGGCGTAAACCTGACCAACGGCTACAACGGTCACCTGACCTCCCGTGAAGCCGGCTCCGTCGGCGGCCAGATGGTCAAGAACATTTGTCCTGTACGGCATATGAATTTCAGTCGTAACTACCGCACTGTAAACGGCCATGAAAAGCGGTTTACATATCGGTTTCAATTGGCATTATAAACGAACACGGTATAGTCTTTATAAGGCTATACCGTGTTCATTTACCATTCAATGTTTTCCCGTATAAACTTGTCGTATTGCCATTCCGGTCCGTCAAATAGTGTTTGCAGAAACAATTGCTCCAATTTCGACTTCTTGAGTTTATGTACATAGTCAATGACTTTGTATTCTAATTCTTCCTGCCGACATTCTTCTTCCTCTTGGTACTTGATAACATTTTCATAATACTGCTTGGCTTCATCAGGAAAAGCAGAATAATATAAAGCAATCATATGCTTGCATATGATTCGTTTCCCATCAGCAAGCGGACAATTGCACTTTGACTTTCTGGGATGCTCCAAATCGATAAACACCTCATAATGCTTTTGTCCGCTACCTCGCACTATTCCTTTTATGTAGGTATCGCTCTCTTTAATATGCGCCGTTATATGTTTTTGCTCATAATATTCGTATCCGCGCCACACGGATTTATAACTGGCTAAATCCAATAGTCCCATATTTATTGCCCTTCTATTTTTAAGATAATTTGTTTTTCATTTTTCCTCGCAAATCTACTCAGCGAATAAGAGCGAATCCGTTCCTTCACAATATTAGGGATCAGGAAACCGTTTGAAGTAAGCTTAGCACAACGATTAATTATTGTCTTGTTGGTAACACCGAGTTTTTTGCTTACCTCAATCGGTGTGAACTCAAATACACGGTTTTTAAGAAGGTATGTCAGCAGTTCTTTTTCTTTGGCATTCAAATAGGATAAACTGCCATCCAATTCGTCCTCAGTGGATGCCTGTGACAGCTCGCAAACCTTCTTGGAATACAGTTCCATCATACGCAGGAAATAGTTGATCCAGATTTCAGGATGCGGAGGATTTTCTCTGCCAGAATAATAAAGAGCCGGCAGCCCCATCTGCAGCGATGCGTAATACTCATCTGGATCATATGCGAAATACTCTTCCAGCGAACCGATACCGTTAAACCCGTAACCGTTAAGATCAAGAATGTATCCCGACATCAATCGTGCAGTACGTCCATTGCCATCTTCAAAGGGATGGATCGTAACCAACTGATAATGTACAATTGCGGCAATAATCAACGGATGATCATCTGTTGTATTCGCATATTCCACAAGTTCATCCAGAAGCCCCGGAATATCTGTGTATTCAGGCGGAATGTACTCCGGTGTCCCGCTTTCTGCATCATATACAGCAAACAGTACACCGGGGGGCATTGCTCCACGAAGACCGATCTTCTCTTTTGATGCACCTTTTTCAACCATTGCCTGAACTTCAAGAAGCAGCTTTTTTGAAAAAGGTTCTTTGGCTTTGAGCTTTTCTTCTAACAGGTTCAGCGCAAGAAAATAATTTCTTACCTCCTGTTCGGGCTTCAAGAAATGCTTGTGCGCATCCTCTTCCATAGCCTCGTTCGCCTGTGCTTCGGTTAAAGGGTTGCCTTCGATTTTGTTTGATGCGTAAGAACTCTTCTTTTTTGAATTCTTTCTAAGTCTATTTTTTGTTACTTGCGGCAGATCAATTGCTTTCAACCAAAAACGGTTTTCATCAATGACAGATATCCTTTTTAGGATTTCATTTGTTAAAGTAACTTGAATCATACTATCATCCCTTCACGATTGTAGTTAATCATATTATACCACAGCAGCTACAAGAATTCCACTAATATTTCACTATTTTTTCACTATTATTCATTATCGTAAGTAATAACACCAAGATAACAAGCTGAACCAGCCGATGTATGTATCGGCACATACTATATGTGCCGTGCAGAAGATAGTCGTTCTTCCAAAGATATTTCACCCAATTCGTCGTGCCTTCTTCTACCGCATTTCGAGATAATGGCAAGATTCATCCTGTCGTACTCACGTTTTGTGATGACTCCATGCTTCAATAGATAATTATTATAATACAGAAGACGAATTTCTCTTGTCATAATCTCAAGCTTTAGTTTATTACCTTGCTTCATACTACACCCTTTCTATTTGCTAATAGTATGAACAGATTTTGGTAATTTTACTCATATGCACAGCCTCCTTACTCGGTATAGATAT
>CAZLLC010000004.1:0-36498 GCA_964560245.1 uncultured Oscillospiraceae bacterium
TTATGTATCCGAAGATCGGCAGTAAAAGGACGTTAAAGAGGAGCGTTGCGTGTGCGGCGATACTCTTGACATTCTCGTAATCTGCAAGTGTGGGATTATTTATGAAATCCACGTTTGCAAACATACCCACCAGCGTCGAGACGATACCAAACCAAAACAGATAATCTGCAAAGAATGCTCCGAGCTTGGAATGCTTGTTTTTCAAAAGCGCAAAGATCAAAGCCGACCACATTACCACATTGCACGGGTAAATAGGCAGGATCAGATTCGGTGTGTTGCTTAAATACTCCATTGCGTTTCCACCCGTCAGTAGTTTGAAGCCGAAGGTACTGTAATGGAATAATATCGTAAAGATTGCTGCAGCGCCAAGAATCAGATTCTTTGTGCGTTCACGCTTTACATATTTCTTGATCAAGCATAAACCAACGGCAATCAAGGTGACAAGTATGAGATTAAAAATCATTAGCTTACCCATATCATTTCCTCTTTTTCGGTTCGGGCAGATCTTCGTACATTGCCTCAAACAATTCTTTCAAAAAATCTCTGTTCTCAATATCCTCGACGAGTAGCATTTCCTTTGCGCCCTCGTAGGGAAACTCCATCGGGGCATTGGGCATTAGCTTTTTGGCAGAGGGAGTAGGCTTTACCAGCAGCCGGTTATCGTAGACACCGCCTACTACCTTACCGCCGTAATACAGCACGTATTCTCCCATCATCGCCCGGGCAGAAAGACCCTCGCATTGCTCCAATACGAAATCTAAATACTCTTTATTTGATGCCATAACTGCCTCCGTCAACTTCAGCTTTGTTCATTTGTATGCATCGTACAGAACCGGCAGGATCTCCCGCAGATTTCTGTATTCTACGCAACAATGCTCTGCCATTCCTTTTGCCATCTTTTCGGTAATAATGAGCTTACGAAAAAGCTTGCTCTTCATTGTTTTCCCAAGCCAGAATCGGCTGATCAGATAAAGTCCGTCCTCGGTTTGCTTGAAAATGTGTGCCATTTCGGTGTGCTTTACCAATCCGTCAAAAGCACTGACATGACCGCAAACGATAAGAGGGATATTATTTTCATTCATCACTGACCTGGAAAATCCAAAGTCCTCGGGAGCAACAAAATCAATTCTGAGCGGCATCTTCATACCGCCGATCCGCTCCACCGGGTAATGGGTGTTGGCGGTAAAGGACGGTACTGTGGGTTGCTCGAAATAGGCTTTATTCTGTTTGTGATACCGGATGCTCACGTGTTCACCGGGATACCATACCTGATACCGCAGGCTGTCCTGGGCGTGCCACCAGAACCACCACTGGATCATCTCGGGTGTGATGCCCTTCATCGGGCAGACCATTGACACAAGATAAGTGCCATCGCCCATTTTGGCGTAGCCGACCTCGTTTTGCAGCTCGGGACTTTGAAGAATATCGTTTTTATTTTCAAACAGTGTCTTTGATATTTCGCTCTTGCCGATCTGCCCGGATATCTCGGGCGGTATATTCGGCAAAGGCTTGTTTAACAGTTCTTTCAGTTCCATCGTTACCTCAAAATCATCCAAGCATCTTTATCATATTCTCGGCAAGTGTCCGTAAAGTCTTCTCGCCAAAGCGATCCTCGCCCTCGTGCTTGATGTTCCAATAGGAGCTGCTGACAACGGGCATCTCGGAATAGGTAAAGTATTTGTTGAGCCGATCAAGCGTAGCGCTTGCGCCAGAACGCCAACAGGTAGCGACTGCCGCAGAGGGCTTTCCTGCGAAAAGTTTTCCGTAGCAAGCACCTGCATAAAAGACGCGGTCAAGCAAGGCACAGAGCGCACCGTTTGCACCTGCGAAATACACTGGTGTGCCGATGATTACGCCGTCTGCCTCAACCATCTTTTCAATCAAAGCATTGCACGCATCGTCATCAAACGCACATCTGTATGTATTTTTACATCCGCCGCAGTGAATGCATCCGCGCACGGCATCGGTTCCGAGCTGAAAATACTCACTTTCAACGCCGTTATCCCGTAAGACCTTTTCAATGACCGCAAGTGCCTGATATGTTTCTCCGTTTTCACGCGGGCTTCCGTTTATCAATAAAACCTTCATACGTATGTCCTCCCCAAACGACTGTCTATATCCATTTCCTGCGATGCGTAAAGTAGCGTTCGTCAATTTCTTACTTGCAAAACAGATTATAACACACACCGAAAAACACTTCAACCAATTAAGTATATATGTGAATCCGGGTTTGTATTTTTGAGGGGTACCTAATACTAAATCTTAATAAAATCCTTTAACTCTCGCCGGTCAAAATTTCGCCATAATGCGTTCTCCTCCTTGATGGGCGTCAGCCCATCTGCGTCGTCGGCCTTTTCTGGCGAAATTTATCCTCGGCGAGCTTTTAAAGTTTTCTATTAAGAATTAGTATAAAAAAAGAGCAAAACTTCCTTGTGGATGCTTTTTTGCCGGTACATTGACGACTACACGTTCGATGGCTCCAAAGAAATTTGGTATAATTAAATATTGTTCGTCATATTGCCGGAGCGATCATTCCGGATTTTTGAGGAAAATATAATACAGAGCTGCTCTGAAAAAAGATGTTGATTTATCAACTACACTGTGTTATAATCTGGTTGTTGTAAATTCAACGTTTCTGAAAGAGGTGTTTTTATGATACAGCGATTTCAGGCTTTTTTGACTGGAATTACTACCTGCTATAAATATATCCAGCGGATCAAAAACGCGGAAATGACCGAATTTGGTTTAAAGGGCATCCACGTTTCCTGCCTGTTTTATCTCAGCCACAGCCCAGAAGGGCTAACCTCCGCACAGCTTTGTCAGCTTTGCGCAGAGGATAAGGCCACCATTTCCCGGATCGTTGCAGATCTGCGGGAGAAGGGGTATATGGAACCCGGCGAGGGCAAAAATTACCGTGCCGCCCTGCATCTGACACCGGCAGGAATAGAAATCGGCAAAAAGATGGAACCTATTATCGAATCCTGGGTCGGCATTGGCGGCGTTGGTCTTACGGACAGCGAACGGGAAACCTTTTATGAAGGTTTATCCCTGATTTCTGAAAACCTACGGCATAAAATAGAAGAAAACGGATAATATTAAGAGGTTAAAGATATGAGTGTAAAATTCGTTATCGACTCAGCTTCTGATGTGCTCCCGCAGCAGGCACAGGAATTGGGCGTTACCCATTTACCCATGCAGGTTCTTTTCGGTGAGGATGCCTATAAGGATGCAATCGATCTGACCCATCAGGAATTTTACGAGAAGCTGGCGGACTGCAAGGAACTGCCTACTACAAGTCAGATCGCCCCTGCCGCCTTTAGCAGCTGCTTTGAGCAGCTTGTAAGCCAAGGACACGAAGTGGTGGTCATTACAATTTCCTCCAAGCTTTCCGGCACTTACCAAAGCGCTGTGATCGCCGCGGCTGACTACCCGGGCAAGGTTTTCCCGGTGGACAGCCTGAGTGCCACTGTTGGTGAACGGATCCTGCTGCAGCGGGGCTTAGAACTGGCTCAGCAGGGGCTTTCCGCAGAAGAAATTGCCAACGCCTTGAACGAAGAAAAGCCACATATCCGCCTGGTGGCAATGATCGACACCTTGGAGTACCTGAAAAAAGGCGGACGCATTTCCTCCACCGTTGCCTTGGCAGGCAGCCTGTTGGCGATCAGACCCGGCATTGAGGTAAAAGATGGCGAAGTGGCAATGGCCGGTACTGCCCGGGGCTCAAAGAAATGCCACGCCCTGCTGAAGGAAAATATTGAAAAGCACGGCGGTATTAACTGGGAAAAGCCTGTTGCGCTGGTATACGCAAACTCGGATGATCAGCTGCAGCAGTTCATTGCCGCTACCCCGGAGCTTTGGAACGGTCAACAGGAGCTTCCCATACACAGCCTGGGCTGCGTCATTGGTGCCCATATCGGCCCCGGTGCCTACGGCGTCGCCTTTTTTGACAAATGATCCGTTAGTGACACCGCCTAAGCAACAGGACAGTAGGGGTCGATTCTAAATTGAACAAAAACAGCTCCGGGCTTTGAAAACGCCCGGAGCATATTTATTGGTTCTAAATTTTTCGGCTGGGTGCTCTATTATTGCTTTGGTGCGTACAGCAGACGCAGGATCAGTTCGTCCAGCGCTTCTTCATCGAGGTGGAATTCATAATACCCCTCGTTAATGACATTTTCGCCCTCCGGGGATACGATCTCGTTAAGCGCAAAGTCTTCGTAACGCCTTAAAATCGAGGACAGAACCGTAGAAGAACAGTCGGTCACGATATAGGGCGCGACCGCATCATAGGTGTTGATCAAAAACTCCTCTTCCCTGCCGGCATCCCGGAATGCCTTCAAAAAGCCTTCCATATACGCTTCCTGGCGCTGCATACGGGAAACGTTCTTTTGATCCCCCAATTCCTTACGAACCTGAACATAGTGGATGGCCTGCTGCCCCATCAGGGTCATTTCACCCATTTGGATCGTGGGGTCTACATCAGAAAAATCGTCCGTAACATTGACTGTCACGCCGCCGACAGCATCATTGACGATGGCAATGGCATCCAAATTCATTGCAACATAATAATCGATGGAAAAACCGTACAGCAGCTCAGACACTGTTTCCCGGGTGTTTTCACAGCTGTCCTCCAGACCGCTGCCATAAGTATGTGAAAGTGCCAGCTGACCGTACTTCGTGCCGGCCTTTCTTCCGCCTATGCCCAAAACAGGCATCTGAACCATCGTGTCACGGTTCAGTGTCAGCACATTGCAAACCTCATTGGCTTCATCAAAGATCACCAGCGAAACCATATCCGCTTCGCCGGTATTGTTATAAGATCCGCTGTCTGTTACCGGACCGGTCTCATCAATACCCATCACCAAAACGGTGGTAATATCCTGCCGTGGAAAATAGTCCACACCGTTTCGGGTAATGGTTTTGGAAACCGGCACGTCTTCCTGTCCCTGTCCCTTGAAAAAAACAGTGGACTCCAAAATCCGGAGCCCACTGAATAAAATCACAAGCACCAGGATCAGGATGATACAGATGTACGCAATTCTTCTTGCGTTTTCTTTTCTGCTCATAACCTCACCCTATCATTTCCTGTAGGGATCAGCCGGCGATCTTGCGACGAGAAAAAGCTACAGCAACCAAAGCAGCAGCCGATACCGCCATCAGAACGACCCACAGCGTAATGTCGGCGGAGTCGCCGGTGGGGTCGGGTGTTGTGGTGGCATCTGCCGCGACGGCGAATGCGACCTGACCTTCTCCGGGCAGAACCACAGTAACAGTGCCGTCACCGTTGTTGACCAAATTGGTCAAAGCGACCCACTGACCGTCCATATAGATGAAGCCGTAGATCTGGGTCTTACCGTCGACACCCAGATCAAAGGTAACCTTTAAGTTGTTGCCGTTCAGATCATAGTCACCCATAACGGACACATCAAACAGATCCCGGATCACCATATCAGCGGAATCGATGCCGCTGGGATAAGGCAACTTGGAATCGCCGTTAACGAGGCTGTCATACAGATCCTTCAGCAGTTCCTTGGTATCCTCCGGAATTTCATCAGAGTCATCGGCCTTGGATACCGGGGTAACGATCAGATCCCCCTGGGTTACATAATCGATGATATTGCCTTCCGGATCAATAATGAGACCCACATTGCCGTCTTCAGGGACAATATCAGGAGATCCTTTATCGGTAATGCTGGGAACAAATTCAGCAGCAAATACCGGACTTGCCAAACAAACCAGCAGCATCAGCATTACTGTCCATACAATTACTCTCTTCATATTTTTTCACTCCATTCTTTATTGTACGCATTCCGCGTTGTTTACTTATATGCTCAGGATCTCGTCCTGATGAGCACAGATTTCCGATATAGCCTGCGGTCCCAGCTTGCTGCTGATGATCTGCAGGGCGCTGCCCAAATTGGGGGCACGGTCTGACAGGTTATGACAGTCAGATCCTAAAAGGTGGATCATTCCCTGTTTCAGCATCCGCAAAGCCATCCGCTTCGTGGACCGCTCCAGGAAGAAGCTGGCATTAGCCTGGATCACAACCGGCAGCTGTGCCAATCGCTGTGGGATCTTATGGGTCTGCAGCGGCGCAATATACCGATCTATATGGGCTATGATCGGTATCAATCCCTGCTTGATCCAAATGCCCTCCAGCTCCCGGTACATCCGTTCATTCCAGGGAGGCAGCGGCATTTCTATTAGAATATAACTTTTTTTGTCAATTGTCAATTCCGATAATACATCACAATGGGAAATTCCGTTAAAATAATATACTTCAGCGCCAATTCCCACCTGAGGAAGCTCCGGATGAAGGCTCAGCTCCTGCCGCAGCAGTGCTTCGGCACAGGCTCTTTTCTCTAAAAAGCGCTCCGGCTTATGATGCTGAGCATAGAAATGAGGGGTGGCGATCACCCGGTCGATCCCCTGGGCTGCCTCCATCTGCAGCATTGCAACAGACTGCTCTACAGATGCGCTGCCATCGTCAATGCCAGGCAAAATATGACTGTGAAAATCTACAATGCAATTCATTTCTTCTCTTCCGCCTTGTTTTCGCGCTTTGCTACATAAGCGCCCTCATAGCGTTTGTAATACTTTCCGTAGTAGTGCTTTTTATTGTACTTGCTGTAGTATCTCCGATAGTAGCCCTTGCCGTAGCGGCTGCCGCCTTCGCTGGTGCAGTTGTACACAACACCTAAAATTCTGGCGTTGATAAACTCAAACTGACGAACAGCATCCTTCAGCACGATCCGGTCACAGTAATTCTGGCGAACCACCAGCAGCATACCGTCCATTTCCTTAGCCACAGCCATTGCGTCACTGACTTCACCTACAGGAGGCAGGTCCAAAATCACATAGTCATACTCCTGACGAAGCTGCTTCAGGAAATTGGTCATCTTCTGAGAGCTCAGCAATTCAATGGGGTTGGGCGGATTCAGACCGGCCGCGATCACATCAAAGGCTTCCTCATTCTTTTTCAGGTTGCACTTCTGCAGCATATCCTCCACACTATGCTGACCGGTCAGGTAACCGGACAGACCGGGGAGCTTTTGGATGCCCAGCTTTTCTGCCAAAGTGGGACGGCGCATATCACAGTCGATCAGAATCACTTTCTTATCCAGCTGAGAAAGGGTAAATGCCAGGTTTACCGCAGAAAGGCTCTTACCTTCACCGCTCAGGGCGCTGGAGAAGCCGATCACACGGCTCTGACTGTCGTCAACGAAAGAAAACTGCAGCTTTGTGCGCAACAGCTTATAGGCCTCTGAAGCCGCAAAGCTGATGCCGTCACCCAACAAAACCGGCGCCACGTGATTGGAGGCAGTATTTTTTGCGCTGTTGCGCCGCTTACTGCCGTAGCCGTAATAGTAGTAGCCGCCCTTGCTGGGAACACTCATATCCGGCACCGCTGCCAAGATCGGATGCTTGCAAACCTGATAAACATCCTCTTCCTCACGGATGGTAACATCAAAAGCTTCCTGAAGTACCACAATAACCGCCATCAGCACAAATCCCACAAAAAAGCCGATCAGGGTACTGTTGGCATAGTTGGGGGAGCTGGGCTTGGAGGGGACGATCGCCGAATCCACGATCCGCGCGGATGTTCCTTCAATGATGCTGTCGATCCGCATAGGCAAAATGTATGCAATGGCGCTTGCCAGCTTTTCTGCCTCCGTGGGACTTGGGTTGGTTACCACAACTTCAAAAATTTCTGTGGATTCCACAGATGCCGCGGAGATCATATCCTTCAGATCCGAGGTGGATATATCCACCTGGGCGTAATCTATGACTTCGTTCAGCGTGGTTCTTGTTTTTAAAATAACAATGTAGGATTCAACAAGATCCTTTGCCGCCGTAATATCGCCGGCAGAGATATTCAGAACCGTATCGCCTACGGACAGATCGCTGTTGTTCACGTAGAACATCGCAGAGGATTCATACATCGGTGTCACAAAGGAAAAAACGATTCCAAAGGTGAGCGCCGCACATAGGACAGCCACCAAAACGATCAGCCATAATTTATAAAGCAGGGCTGAAAATATCCGGTTCAACCCGTTTTCTGTAATTCTTTCTTTTTTTGTCGTTTGTTCGTTCATTACTGCTCTCCTAACAGCGGCATTTTCTGCCGCCACCACAAAACATTTTGTGGGGAATATCTACAACAAGCGAAAGCTTATTATAGTGCCTATTTTATAAAATTATAGCATACCCATGCTTTGCCGTCAATAAAATTTTCCCCTCAGTCACTTGCGTGCTTTGCCGGATTTTTGTGTCTGGCTGTAGGCTTTGCTGTATCTTCTGTAGCTTTTATAGCTGCCTCTGTAATAGCGCTTGTAATAACCTTTTCCGTACCGGTTGCCGTATTCTTCGGTACAGTTGAATACCACGCCCAATATCTTGGAATTGACAAAGGCAAACTGGCGAACGGTGTCGCCCAACGCCACCCGGTCACAGTAATTCTGACGAACCACCAGCAGCATACCGTCTGTTTCCTTGGTGACTACCAGGGCGTCACTGACTTCTCCAACCGGAGGCAAGTCCAAAATGACATAGTCATAAACCGCTCTCATTTCTTTGAGCATCTGTGACATTTTGTTGGAGTTCAGCAATTCAATGGGGTTAGGGGGATTTACACCCGCAGTAATTGCCAGGAACGCATCCTCTTCCCTTTTAATGCCGCACTGCTGAACCAGCTCTTCCATAGTGCTCTGACCGGTCAGGTAATCGGACAGACCGGGCTTGCTTTTGATGCCCAGCTTTTCTGCCAGGGTGGGTCGGCGCATATCGCAGTCGATCAGAATAACCTTCTTATCCAACTGTGACAGGGTGTGCGCCAAATTGATGGCAGACAAGCTCTTACCCTCACCGCTCAAGGCGCTGGACAGACCGATCACACGGCAGACGTTATCATCTGTGAAGGAGAACTGAAGCTTTGTACGCAGCAGTTTATAGGCTTCGGCTGCCGCAAAGCTGATCTGACTGCCGATCAGCACAGGCTTATGTGTACTATGCTTTCCGGCAGTATCCGCGCTGCTTTTTCTCCTTTTATTGCCATAGCCGTAATAGTAGCCGCCCTTACTGGGCGCCGCCATATCCGGCACTGATGCCAAAATAGGATGCTTGCAGACCTGATTGATATCCTCCTCAGAACGGACGGTCACATCAAACAGCTCCCGCAGCACCACAAAACCTGCCGACAGCACAAAACCGATCAGCAAGCCCATCAGGGTATTGACCGTATAGCTGGGCGAGCTGGGCTGAGATGCCACCACGGCAGAATCTACGATTTTTGCCGAAGTGCCCTCCACGATACTGGAGATCCGTTTGGGCAAAATGTAGGCAACCGCATCGGCGATCTTATCCGCCTCCTGAGGATCCTCCGAAGTGACCACCACGCGGAAGACCTCTGTTTCGTCCACAGATTCCGCCTCGATCATATCCTTTATCTCAGAGTAGGTGCGGTTTACACCGGCGTAGTCGATAACCTCTGTCAAGGTTTCTCTCGTATTCAAAATGACGATGTATGTGTTGACTAAGCTCTTGGAAGCCGATATATCGCCGGAATCGATGCTCAGGGATGTACTGACGGAGATGGCACTATTGTTGACATAAAACATCGCGGAAGACTTATACAGCGGTGTAATAAAGAAAAATGTAACAGCCATCATAATCAATGCGCCCAGAAGCGACACTACAGCGATCAACCAGGCTTTATCAAGCACCGCATTCAGCAGTCGCTCAAAATCCAGCTCCGCTACTTCATCATTGGTTTTTATTTGTTCATCCATATATATCCTCCCTGGGAACAAGCCCTTTTACCTGCTCTTGCTCAAGATACTGCACTGCACCGAACATATACCACTGCAGCAGAAAAAACTCATCAAAGAACAAAGCGTCAATAGCCATCCACGGCATAAACACGCCTACCGCAAGGATCACTATATCAATGGTAATTTTCCTTCTTTTTTTTCCTTTGTAGGAGCCACCGCGGAAAAAAGATATGATCCAATAGAATAAAAACGGCGCGCCTATAAAGCCAAATTGATATATAGTTTGCAGGATCGTATTGTGGGATGCCCGATCATTGACCTTGATGTTTGTATAGCCTTTGCCAAGGAAAAAGATCTTCGCATCTCCCATAATTTCACGGACATAGCTTACCCACAGTTCCGTTCGGCCTGTTGTAAAGCTGTCTAAGTCTGTGGAATAAGAAAACCGCGTGACCATAACCTGGATCAAGTCACTAAAAACCGCAGATGTGGCGATGATCGCTACAAGCAAAAGCACGCCAACCAGCAAAGCAATTTTTAATGATGTTCTGCCCTGCATCCGTAAAATCGCAACGATCCACAGTGCGATCATACATACGGACACGATCACAAAGGACTTGGAGGCGGACAAAAAGCCGCAATATATCAGCAAAAATGTCACGATCCCCAAAAATACCGTTTGCCCGCGCTTTCTTTGCTTTAGAATCAGCATCAGGCTTCCGCCTAACGCCGCTGTGATCTGGGCTGTATAGAAGTTCGCGTCGCCGTAGAAGCCGCTTCGGCGTGTGATCGTCAAATAAGAGTCTACACGGATATATTTGGCGATATTCGGAAAAACATCCAGATTTTGCGCACACAGTGCGGCTACGATGATGCCCACGGAGAAAAATACCACGACCTGAAAGAAATCGTATTTTTTCACAGTCCATTCTGACTTCACCACAGGGAAAAGCACGATCAGCATCATAAATGCAATATAGTCAAAGGAAAGTCCGTTTCCGTCCATCACCTTGGAAAGCAATGTGAAAAACGCCAGAACAAAGCCTGCCACTATGGGATACTTTTTAAAATGGAACCGTTTTTTTATGACACTGATGGCACAAACCAAAACCAAACCAAAGGTAAAAAAGGAATAGCCATCCGGGGATGTTCTCAAAATTGGCGACCAGGGCAAGAAGAACAGAAGGATCGGCAGCGTATAGTTATCCGAACAGCACCAGCCGATCAGGATCAAAAACAGGAACAGGCAAGGAAGGATCAAAATCGTTCTGCCTGTGATCTGTGCCACGCACAGCAGCAGCACCAACAGGATGCCAAGCGTCAAATAAGACTTTTTTATCGGCATTTTTCTCCTCCTTCCTCAAAGCTTTAATGTTAAGATTCTATTAGTTTCACGAATTGCCTAAGGGCATTGATGTTATCCAAGCTGCTGTTTTCCAGTGCTTTCTTTTTCTCATTCAAAAGCTCCGGTGTTTTCAGCAGCTGCTCCAAAGCAGCTTGCATTGCGTCTTCTGTGTTTTCACATACCCATCCAAAGCCAGTGTTTTCGATCATTTCCCTGGCTGATGAGGTTTCCGTAGACAAAACCGGTGTGCCAAGACTGACCGCCTCGCCAATAACCAAAGGCGCTGCTTCGCTGTATGATGGGATCAGCAGCAGATCTGCGGCCCGCAGATAACCGTAAGGATTTTCCATTTTACCGCACAAGGTGACGGTATCCTCCAGCTTCTCCTCTTTTATGATCTGCTGCAGCAGAGGCTTCTGAATGCCGTCTCCGATAATATAGTAGTGGAGCTTTTCCTTCAGTGGACCTATCCGGGCAATGACCCGTAGTGCTCGCTCCACGCCCTTTTCTTTTCCCAGCCGCGCAACCGTAATAATGTTACATTTTCCTTCAGAAAGTGTAGCCGGCGCTTCTGCGGCTTTTTCCTGAATATCGTCAAAGCGATGGCAATTGGGAACCACCGTTATTTTTGTTTTCAGCTCCGGAGCTGCCTGCAAAAAGCGATCTGCGCACCCCTGAGAGCAGGCAGCAATGGCATCAAATTTTGCGTATTGCTTTTTATTATTCCGGGTGTCAGCGCCGCACCCTATATGATCACAGTGTAAAAAGGCAATTTTTTTCATAGCCGTGGTGTGTTTCAATACAAAATCGTTGCACCCGCCGTAAAACACCCGATCCGCGCTGTTGTGCAGATAGGATATAGCCACATCGTAGCCTTTGAGCTTTTTTTGTCCCAGCCCCATCAAGGCTATGGCACAGCGTCTTCCAAGCAGCCTGGTGACTGCCCCGAAAAAGCCCCGTCCAAGCTTCTCACCCAAACGGAATGTATCATATTTTGTCATACCCAAATATCGGTAGGCTGACCGGGTAGTAATGACACGAACCCGGGGCGGAAGCTCTTTCATATATTCTCCGCCCTTGTGCAGGAGCAGCAATGTAACATCATACTGATCCTGAATGGACCACAGCAGGCTTATCAACGCCTTCTGGACACCGCCAATGTGCATATTGTTGTTCACGATCAAAATCTTTTTCATAGCTTGCTCCCGTTTTGCCTGCGCAATATACAGCAGCCGTTAATCCTTCTTCGCAGTATTCTGACACAGGGATTGCTGCAGCAATGTAGACGATGTGCCCTCGGTATGGGGCAGAAAAATCAAATCGCATCCCACAGAGCGCAGCTTGCTTTCTATTTCCTGATACATGGGTGTTCCCTTCCAATCGTCACCGTGGAAAATCGCGTCGAAATGCAGTTTTTCCCAAGCTGATAATTTATCCATTGACGTTTGCGGAACCACCTGATCTACATATTTAATAGCTTCTACGATTTCTTTTCGCTCTTCAAAGGGAATGACCGGTATTTTTTTCTTGTATGCCAAAGCCAGTTCATCTGTACTGACCCCAACGATCAGATAATCGCACTGCTGCTTCGCTCTGCGCAAGATATTCAGATGACCAATATGAAACATATCAAACACGCCGGTGGTATAGCCGATCTTATATTTCTTCATCTTTGTAAATCCTCCTGTATCTGTTGGGATCTTCCGCATTCTGCTGTGCCGCGGTTTTTCATTTATTGCGCAGCACCTGAATAACGCCAAGCAGTGCTTTTCTTTTTAACACCATACCGATCAAAACCGCTGCAAGCAGACCGTATCGGATCAAAGGCTTTGTATAAAACAGCATAATCACGGCTGCGCCCATCACAAGCGTGGCCCCGATGCCAATAATGATCCTGGCATCATAGATCACCGCGCCGTTCATTTGCTCTTTGGTAACTTTTTTCATAAAGAAATAATGGGCCATTGCGTACAGGATATAGCACACAAGGGTCGTATATCCAGCTGCTACAAAGCCAAATTTGGGAATAAACACAGCATTTAATACAATATTTAAAACTGCTCCTGCAACCGTAGCGATCGTCACATAGTAGGTTTTTTCATAATAATACTCAAAGGTGGCAAACAGATTATACAAAAATGTAAAATACACACTGACCGTCACAGGGGGCACCACCCACACCGCGGCCATATAACTGTCCGGCGCCAAAATGCCCAACAGCTCCGGTGCCATCAAAACAACGATCATATTCAGCAGCGCGATCAGTCCAAGAACGCCGTAGGAAACTTTTCCTATTTTAT
Source organism: uncultured Oscillospiraceae bacterium (assembly GCA_964560245.1). Taxonomy (GTDB): domain Bacteria; phylum Bacillota; class Clostridia; order Oscillospirales; family Oscillospiraceae; genus Faecousia. Next base: position 13,416 of record CAZLLC010000004.1, read on the forward strand.
GGGTCTCGTTATTTTTAATAGCTTTATAGATCCAGGGGTTCATCGTGCCGGAAACAGAATTGTTCAAAATCAGCAGTACCATCGCCAGGGTATACGCAACACTGTAATACGCCGTTTCCGTAGGACCGCAAATGCTGTTGATCATCAAACGGTCTGACTGGTTTAATACCATCTGAGACAGATAATGGGGCAGCAGCGGAATATTGAATTTTAACGCGTACAGCCAATACTCTTTATTGTAAAACTGTTTGCCTTTTTTGCTGATGGCAATATACAGCACGGTAAAGAGAATCAGATTTACCAATACCGTTGTCAGTACCCGTGCCTCTACCTGATGCTGGGTATCTACCTGCAAAACGCATAAAACACCTAATAACGGTCGCAGGATCACATAGATCAGTGTCAGCACGACCAATTTTTTATATTTGTAGTTTACCCGCTCCCGGTTTGACCAAAACTGGTAGGCGGCGTGGGACCATATTTCAAGGAGCATTGCTACCATCAAAACCGTGTTCAGCTCCAGCCACTGGTTGATCGTATTACGAAAAAGGAAATATACAACGCTCCAGATCAGAATACAGGTGGTGGACAAGCCCAGCATGGAGGAGGAAAAACGGTCCTGATCCTCCTCGTTTTTTACCAGCCCCCGTGTATACACACCTGCTGCCAAATTCAAAGAGACCACGATCTGAAGAATGCTCAGCCAGGAATTATAAACACTGAATCTTCCATACTCCGCATCGGTCATAATCCGGGTAAAGATCGGCGTTGTGAGCATTGATATGCCCTTTTGCAGAAAACCGCATATCAAAAACCAAAGCGATGCCTTTACCGGCTCGTGCAGGTCACAATAATACTTTTTGAGTTTGCCAAGCATACTGTTCTCCTTTATTTCACAGTAAAAAGATCACAAAAATTCAATTGCGGTGAAGATCTCCAAATTTGCCCGGCGTTTTTCCTGTGGGGGTAATTGCATATAATCACCGTATAACCGTGTCAAGTATTCCTCATATTGTTCCGGCGCATAGAACTGTCTACCCTCAAACTCCAGAAGTACAGGGGTTCCATATATCTCCTGAGGCATACACTGCTTTTCGTATGCATACTGGCTCGCCATAGAACAGATGCATTCTGTTTCCTCATCCCGGTATTTTTGCATCAGCTTCTGCTGATACCGGTTGATCGCTCTTACAGGTATCCAGCTCAGAAGAAAGGATATACCGTAATGCATATATCTTCGCCAAGTCTTAAAGGAATAGCTGTAGGGAATCCTGTGTTCTTTCAGCTTTCGGATATTTTTCAGTTTTTTTGCCTGTTTTTTACGAAGCTTTTCATCATCCGGCGCACAGTCCAGGGGGAAAATATCGATATATACACCCAGATCATAGGTCTTGGGATTTACGCGATCATACTTGAAGTGAATTCTTGTGTCGTTATTGACGACCAGTGCGTGAGGACGCATATAATCACGGTAGTCTAAATAATCGACATAGCTATATTTTTCAGCCATTTCTGTTTGTGCTACCTGTTTAAACCGGTCGTAATCGGCTCTGGGCATTGCAATATCAATATCCAGATCCCAGGGTATAAAGCCCTTGTGCCGCACCGCTCCCAGCAGTGTTCCTCCGATCATATAATATGCAATATGATGTTTTTCGCATATCCTATGCACTTCATCCAGGATCTGCAATTGAAGAACCCCGATTTTTCTTAATTCTTCCTGTGTCATAGAATTTTGTGCCTTTCTTGCAAGCTTATCTTTCATTCAATCCGCCGCATTTCTGGATCTGAGCACCTTGGCGGGTACTCCCGCGGCTATGCAATACGGTGGGATATCCCGTGTCACAACTGCGCCTGCGCCAATAACGCAACCGTCGCCAATATGCACACCGGGCATAATGGTCACCCGGTCGCCGATCCACACATCATTGCCGATATATACAGGTTTTTCTTCTTCAAAGCCCTGTTCCATCATAGGAATATCCGTTCTGCTGTGGTTGTGGTTTCTCGTGATGACCGTGCAATCCTCTCCCATCATCACATAATTGCCGATCACACAGGTGCCGTATATCTTCGCATTCACGCCGATACCGGAGTAATCTCCCAACGACACCTTGTCGGAAAACAACGCCTTGTGCTCAATATTCACCTTTTTTCCGCAATGGGCAAGCATCAGTCTTCCGCAAAAACGGCGAAGCTTTGTCTGTCCCAATTTGAAGCCGGAGTAGGAACGGGGCAAATTTCTTGCCACCAGGTAATAAATAATTCCGCCGACTTTTCTTTTGATATTCATTGTTTTCCTCCAGTTATGGAAAAACACTTTTCTGCAAATAACCGGGGCGTTATTTGCACAAAACTGTCCTTTACTTTTCGCTTTTGTGCGTGGGGGAATTTTCATTCCCCCACGCATTTTGTAAAAGGATTATTCTGTGATCATCTTGCCGTCGCTGCCGAAGTTGTAATAGCCACCCTTCAGACCATAGGCATTGCTGCCGGCGATCCACATCTTTGCGTTCACGCTCATTGCACCGCTGCCGGTGTTGAAGAAGTAATAGTCATCACCGATCTTTGTCAGACCCTTGGCTCTGACCAGATCGTTATAGTAGTAGGTGTAGCCGTTGCTTGCCACTACGAAACCGGTCTTGATCAGCTTGCCGTCCGCACCGAAGGCGAAGTAGCCGCTACCCGGAGCGATCAGGTCGTTGAACTTGGACATATAAACCACGGTGTTTACTGCCAGGGTGCCGTTGGTGTTGGCGTAGTAGTAATCACCGTCCAGCTCGTTCAGACCGTTGGTCTGGTTGACGCCGTCGACGGTCAGGTACAGCTTGCCGTCCTTCTCCACGATCTTCTTCTCACCGTTGGGATCGGGCACATACATAGAGCCGTCTGCCTGGAAGTAGTAGTAACCGGAGGCAATGCCGTAAGGATTGCTGCCGCCTACCCACAGGGTAATGTCGCACTGCATTGCACCGCTGCCGGTGTTGAAGAAGTAATACTTCTCACCCAGCTTGGTGAAGCCCTTTGCGCGAACCAGATCCTCATAGTAGTAGGTATAGCCATTGGGGGCAGTTACGAAGCCGGTCTTCACCAGCTTACCCTCTGCGTCGAAGGCAAAGTAGCCGTTACCGGGGGCGATCAGGTCGTTGAACTTGGACATATAAACCACAGTGTTTACTGCCAGGGTGCCATTGGTGTTGGCGTAGTAGTACGCGCCGTCCAGCTCGTTCAGACCGTTGGTCTGATTGACGCCGTCGACGGTCAGGTACAGCTTGCCGTCCTTCTCCACGATCAGCTTCTCGCCGTTGGGATCGGGCACATACATAGAGCCGTCTGCCTGGAAGTAGTAGTAACCGGAGGCAATGCCGTAAGGATTGCTGCCGCCTACCCACAGGGTAATGTCGCACTGCATTGCACCGCTGCCGGTGTTGAAGAAGTAATACTTCTCACCCAGCTTGGTGAAGCCCTTTGCGCGAACCAGATCCTCATAGTAGTAGGTATAGCCATTGGGGGCAGTTACGAAGCCGGTCTTCACCAGCTTACCCTCTGCGTCGAAGGCAAAGTAGCCGTTACCGGGGGCGATCAGATCGTTGAACTTGGACATATAAACCACGGTGTTTACTGCCAGGGTGCCGTTGGTGTTGGCGTAGTAGTAATCACCGTCCAGCTCGTTCAGACCGTTGGTCTGGTTGACGCCGTCGACGGTCAGGTACAGCTTGCCGTCCTTCTCCACGATCTTCTTCTCACCGTTGGGATCGGGCACATACATAGAGCCGTCTGCCTGGAAGTAGTAGTAGCCGGAGGCGATGCCGTAAGCATTGCTGCCGCTTACCCACAGATTTGCGTCACTGAACATCGTGCCATTGCCGGCATTGAAGAAGTAATACTTCTCGCCGACCTTGGTAAAGCCCTTTGCGCGGACATAGTTATCGAAGTAATAGGTCTTGCCACTGATGGTAACAAAGCCGTCTTTAATCACATATCCGTCTGCGCCAATGCCGTAATAGCCATTTTCCAGACCTGCCTTGCTATCCAGGCTGTCGGAAATGTAGCAGCTGCCGCCAACGGGCACATAGCCGTTGGTGCCGCAGTAGATGATACCGTTTTCTGTTTCCTTGGCGCCATAGAATACAGCACCGTTTTCACAGTAGTAGGTTTTGCCTTCTCTCTGAATGAAACCGTCGCAGATGCCGATCCGGATGCCGGTCTCCTCATCGAATGCCCACCAGGTGCAGGCTTCACGGCCAGCCTCGATCACGGGGTAATTGCCATAGCAAATATAGCCGTTATGATCGGCACGGTAGATACCTTCCTCCAGCTCGATCCATCTGGATACCAGGATACGGCCTGCCCAATAGTATCTTGTACCATTGTCAGTCTTTACGAACACACCGCGCACCAGCACACCCTCATCATTAAAGGTATACTGCTTGCCTTCTACCTTGCTTACGCCGGTGTGCATTGCAAAGGTCGTGGGATTAAAGTAGTAATAGTTTTCACCAATGGTCTGCCAGCCGGACTTCAGTACACCCAGGGAGGCATAATAGCCCTTGCCATCCTCATACAGAAGGCCGGTGTAGGTGGTCTTGCTTGTCTTATAGCCGCTTTCGCCGAAGTCATAGTACAGACCTTCCACCAGGTGAATGCCGGTCAGCTTTTCGCCTGCCACATAATAGGCATAGCCGCTGTCTTCGTGATACCAGCCTTCCTTCAGCTGATTTACCAGGGTGTAGGAATCATTAAACTCTGTGTAGACATCGCTGAAATAGCCGCCCTTATCGTAATCATCATCAGGGTTAATATAGTTGTAAAGCTCATAGTATTCCTGATTTTCCGTCTTGCTGGCGAAGCTATACAAGGCACTTGCACGCATATAAATGGTATAGCCAATGGTGCCGGACAAGGTATTGGTCAGCTGGCTGTTTTCATTCCACTGTGCGCCATCCTTGGGGGTCAGCTTCAGGCCGTTCACGATGCACATCGGGTTGGCTGCGTCGGAATCGATCGCCTGCGTCTGCTTGATCCATTTCAGGGTCAGGTTCAAGGTGCAGTTTTCTTCATCATGAACCACTTCTGTCAGGGTAAAGTAGTCGTTGATGATCTTCATTTCGCTGATATCCAATTCGAAATTGGGATCATACTGCACTTGAGCAGTAATTTCTGTCATTGTACTGATACGCTCTGCCAGCTGGCACAGGAAGGTCCAGGCGTTGGCGCCTTCTATGTCAGAACCGGGCAGCATATAGGTAAGCTCAGAAAGATTGCCGGGGATGGGAATATGGGTCATATCGATCGCCAGAATATAAGATGCAGTCATCTTTTCCGTAGGCTCGATCACAACATACTTGTCGTCCTCGAAAACAGCGTTTGTAACCTCACGGTACCAGGCAAACTGGCGGTCACCGCCGGTAGCCTGTTCAAAATCGAATGTGAGCTCACCCTGTTTATAGATGGCCACACGAAGCGTTACGCTGACAGAATTATCATTAGCCAAAGCCGCATAAATCGCAGTATTGGTGATGCCGGAATTCTCGTCACTAATGGCTGTAAAGCTCAAGCCGCTTACTGTACCGGCATTTTTGTTGCTCAAGCTAAACACGATATCGTTTGCTGTAAAGGCCATTTCCTTGCCCTGATACAGCAGCTTTACAGGCAGCTCACTGGTAGCACCGTAGACCGTATCCAAATTTGTCTTGACAAAGTAGATGTTATCCGGCTGTGTAATGACCAGACTTTGGCTGCCTACGATCACATCGTCCAGCATCAGGTAGACATTCACTTCACCCAAAGCAAGAGCGGTAAACAGTCCGTCCTCGGTGATGCTGCCGACAGTTTCGTCAGATACTGCCCAAGTAGTGCCTTCAGGCAGCGCCACAGCATTACCGCTGGGGCTAATACCCACGGCAGATATCTGTGTGCTTGCGCCGGGTGTCAGATATTTTGCACCTGTCTCCAAAGTTGCGTGATCAAACGCAGTGGAGCTGGGCGCTGTAGAAACGATCATCCAGGAGGTGCTGACGCTGCGGGCGAAGCCGTCGGAGGGTCTGTTCACAACGCTCAGTTCTTCATCGCCGGGCATCTGCGCCACGAAGGTAGAAGAACCGCCGCCATCCAGATTGGTCGCTTCCACACAGCCTGCCTCCAGCATGATCTGTGCCAGGGTGGCATAACCGCCGCCTGCAGAGAAGGGCTCCTGACGGCCGTCCAGAACCAGCAATACCACCTTGCCGGTCTTGGTAAAGCCAATTGCGGTACGGCTGGCCAGCTCATCGGTCAGTCCTTCCACGATCTTTCCATCCTCGATCAGACGGGAACCGAAGCAGGCGATCGCTTCCTGCACCTGACCCTTGTAAATGGTATTGTATTCTTCCTTGGTGCCGATCACAGGTGTTCCGTCCTTCAGAATGCCCACGAAACCGGCAGAGGTAATGGAATGATACTCTACACCATCCATCACCAGCACACCGCTGGGCTCACCGGTACCCATATCAAAACCGGCACCGTTGACCGCGGCAACAACATTGTAGTTTTCAATGTACAGCTCGCTGTCCGGATCGCTGTGGCGTTCTTCTGCCGCCAGAGCCTGATCCAAAACACGGGACATCTCCCATCCCTGTGTGGGATCATTTGCGTTATAGTTGGCATACAGATTCACATCATCCCGGGTAATATCCGCAGTAGCCAGATAGTACACAATCTGCTTGCCGTCAGCCGTGGTAGCCATATTGGTCTGCTGGTTGATGCCGGGGGCCAGGTTGGCATTTTCTGTGGAGAATACGGTGAACAGGCTGTTCTCGCCGACTTCCACATAGTCACCTGCCAGCTCACAGATGTAGTCTGCAAACGCGTAGCATACAGCCTTACGCAGTGTTTCCAGATCATCTGTGACAAATTCCTCGGTGTTTTCCAGGGTGCTGATCATTTTGTTGGTGGTGTAGGTGTTGTATACAGCCTCACGGACTGCATTACGGGTGCTGACACCGTCCAAACGGTTATTCAGCAGGTAAGCCGCACGGGTCTCCATGCTCAACTCGCCATAGAAATATTCCATCATCAGAACAGTCAGACCGCTGACTCCCGGTTCATATTCATAGCCGTTCTTCTGGAAATAATCCATCAGATACATAGCATCCAGGTCGCCGTACATATCGGTTTCACTGAAGCTGCCCACCTCACTGTCATCAGGGTACTGCAGCAGATAGTTGGCACGGATATCAGCGACCATTTCCTCCAAAGTGCCGCTGACAGCGCCGTAATCTGCAAACTCCAGCAGGTTGACCAGGTCACCTACCCAGCCGCCCACATCGGCATGGTTCTGGCTGTAATTGTTGTGGTAGGTCATATCCATGGTGCCAAACATATGGCCGATGTCGGTATAATCACCATTGGGCAGCTCGAAGCAATTGATATTCTTCAGGCTGGTAATGGCAAACATTTCCTCAACACAGGTAGCCTCGGCGTTTGCCATTTCCTCAATCATCACCACATATTCCGCAAACGCCGGATCCTCGTAACCTGCCATAATGCCCCAGGAGCCGGAATTATAACGGTCAACACCGGTACGGACATACTTGATCATCAACGCCAGCGGATCATTGCCGGGATTTTCCAGTGTATAGGCATAGGCAATGTCCTCCAGGAACATCGTATAGATCAGGAAGGTATCAAAATCCTCGATCGCCGGTGTCTCCAGCTTGGGGATCTCCACACGGGTATTGTAGATACAGCGGCTGCATTCCTCGTAAGGCTCCCAGCCATTGCTCTGATAGGTGGGCAGCTTTCCCTCATAGGGCTCCATATCGTGACCCAGTGCGGGAATGGCTTCCCGTCCGGTCAGAGTGATGCCACATACAGAGCAGTAAGTGCCCAGCTGCATACCTTCCGTTTCACACTTTGGGAAGACTTTATCACTGGCAACTGCTACATGCTCGTGATCCTCTGCCACGGCAGCTGTGGTATTTTTCTTGTTTTTACGAACAATTGCGGGAGTCGTCTCCGGCTCGGTCTCCGGTTCTGCTTCCGGCTCAGCCGTCAGCATCGCATTGACCTTTTCGATAGCATCGCGGATGCGTTCCATCGTATCCGCTGATTCCTCAGCAATAGCCTCCGGAATTTGCTCTACGACTGCTTCCTCAGTAATGGCGTCATCTGCCTCAGCCGCAAAAGCGGAGTAAGGCACAACAGACAGTACCATTACAAGAGCAAGGATCATAGAAATGCCGCGTTTTGTAAAGTTTTCAAGCATTTATAAAACCTCCTGTAATTTTGGGTTTCTTCTTTATTGATCGGGACCCCGATCTTCCCTATAGACAGTCTGCAAACTGTCCATAGGGAAGATCGGCCCCGTAGATCATGAATTACTTTTCTGCCCCCTCTTTGAGGCAATGTCATTAAGTTGATTGTTTTACCCTCTCGGTCACGGCTCCTCCTTTGGGGGAGTGTGTTCACCCTCTCCCTCTGGGAGAGGTGCCCGAAGGGCGGAGAGGGCTCTCCGCTGTTGAATAATACTGTGTATCTGTTCACAAACCGCTGGAAAATTACAATTGATGTCCCGATTAGAATATCGAATTACCATTAAACCCATTGAATTAAGATAAGCTGTTCTCTCATCATCGTGTATCTTTTTGCAATCCTCGTAATGCTGTGAACCATCAATCTCGATCACCAGCTTTGCAGATGCGCAGTAAAAGTCAACAATATAATTACCTATAATTCTTTGTTTGTAGAATTTCACTGGATATTTACGCAAAAACCGATACCACAACCGCAATTCCTGTGGTGTCATATCTTTTCGTAACCGGCGAGCGTTGCTCAGTAAATCGTTATTCTTTGGAAGTGTCATATCGACCCTCTCAGTCTTGTTTTACCCTCTCAGTCAGCTTCGCTGACAGCTCCCCCAGAAGGGGAGCGTGCACCCTCTCCCTCTGGGAGAGGTGCCCAGTGCGCACACTGGGCGGAGAGGGTTTTGTTAAACGAATAATGAATGATGAATAATGAAGATTGAATAATTATGGTGTGCCGCTATGCGGCATTATTTTAATCCGTCGGCATAGCCGACACAATAATTATTCATTATTAATAATTCACTATTCATTAGCTCCGATCCTCTCAGTCTCGCTTCGCTCGCCAGCTCTCCCAAAGGGAGAGCGTGATGTCCTTCCTTTGGGAGAGTGTGTTTTTTTCTTAACCGATATAAGCCTCAGCGGCAGTGTAGTAGCCGTACAGTGCCTGTACCAGTGCCTTTGCTGTTTCGCTGCCCTTTGCGTTCATACGGACGATGTAGTTCATCGGGCCGTAGGAAACAGAAATGACATTACCAGCAGCATCAGTCACAGTAACTGTGATCTGATTGCCCAGCTCCTGGGGCAGAATGCCTGCGATCTCAACATAGTTTTGACCGGTTGTATAGGTATAACCGTCAACAGCAACAGTGTAGTTGGAAAGATCAGCAGTGAAGTAGAACCGCACAGCGATCTTATTGCGGTAAGACAGGCTTGCGCCGTAGAAGTCCAAACCGTCAATATTGTCGCTCAGAGCAATGTCGGTGGTAGTTTCGGGAACAACCGCTGTAGATACATCAGCGCTTGCCAAATTGTCTGTGTTATAACCAAAGTAATTCTGAGAAGCTGCGCCGTAGACCAGCATTGCCTTTACCAAGTTATGGTATTCACTCTGGCTGCTGTCAGCAAGAATAGCATCAGCATATCCCTTAACGGAATAGGTTTTCTCCAAAGGCAGACCGTTCACAGTAATGGTGATCTCGTCGCACATCTGCGCGGCAGCCAGGTCGATGGAAACCACACCGTCAACAGCTGTTACTTCCACGCCGTTTACTGTAACCACATCAGTTTCTGCCAAATTCATTACAAAGTTTACGCCGATGTTTTCCTTCAGGCTCACGTTGTACTGAGTTACAGGATTTGCAAGCTTAGCGATCTCTTCGCTCACCACATCACCGCAGTTAGAGCAGGTGTGGATCTTGCTGCCGGCTTCAGTATACGTGGGATCGGTGGTAACGGTTTCATAGCTGTGACCCAGTGCGGAAACGACTTCCTGCGCAACGGTCACTGTGCCACATACAGAGCAGTGCTTGCCTTCGGTCAGACCGGTTGCGGTACAGGTAGCCGCAACAGCCTTGTCGGTCACTTCAGTATGACCCAGCGCAGGGGTTTCTTCCTGTGCCAGGATCACTTCACCGCAAACAGAGCAGTGCTTGCCCTCGGTCAGACCGGTTTCGGTGCAGGTAGCCGCAACAGCCTTGTCAGTCACTTCGGTATGACCCAGCGCGGGGGTTTCTTCCTGTGCCAGGATCACTTCACCGCAGGCAGAGCAGTGCTTGCCCTCGGTCAGACCGGTTTCGGTACAGGTAGCTGCAACAGCTGCATCGATATCTTCAGTATGACCCAACGCGGGGATCACTTCCTGTGCTTCCTGTACTTCACTACAGCGATCACAAACATACCCATCAGTCAAACCGGTTTCTGTGCAGGTGGCTGCTTTTCCGGGCACAGTGATCACATCATGTGCTCCCGGGCAATCCACGATGTCATCCTGATAGCTGTGACCGCAGACGGTGCAGGTATAGGTGGTATATCCATCAGCTACGCATGTGGGTGCCGTTACAACACCGCTGTCATAGCTGTGACCTGATGCTGTAGTTTCTGTATCGGTAATGCTCTCACCACAAGCGATACAGGTATGGGTCGTGTAACCCCCTTCGGTACAGGTAGGCGCAGTTACAACATCTTCATAACGGTGGGAGGGTGTGCACCACTTGCCGGTGGAGGCATAGTAGGTATAGGTGCCGGCTGCATCTGCACTTACATCTGTATCAACAGCATCCTGCAAAACAATGGGCTGAATGGCAATTTCAGGCCAGCTGGAAATATCGGTATCAGCTGTAATAACCTGATAGGTTACGGTCTCCGTACCGGGGGTCAGATGGATCACGCCGGTGCCGGTGGAGTAGATATTGGCGCCACCGGCGGTTGTATATGCAGCAGCACCTGTTGCAGTAGCATCGATCTCACCGTCAACCAGGATCAGGGCGTCCTTCAGTCTGCCTGTGGCGCCGTTACCGCCAGGCACATACTTCAGTTGCATATAGGGCAGATTGGTGGTACCGGAGTAACCGTTGGCGCCGCTATTGTACAGCCACTGATCCAGATCATAAGCGATGATCTTCTTTCCTGTGCCCAATGTACATTTAGCGCCCTCGCGAATATAGAGCTCACTGCCGGGCAGGAAGGCAACACTCTGATTCATGGTGACATTGCCGCTTTCCACATCGATGGTCAAATGCTGGCTGATGGGCAGCACATATTTGGAAGAATCAATGTCCACAGTTCCAATCAGACTGACCTTCATAGACATGTTGATGACGGAAACTGCCACATCACCGCAGATCTTCACATTCAGTCTGCCGGTGCCTTCCATATAGTCCTTTACCACATAGCCGGAGGTGATCTCAAACATAGAATTTTCCGATCCGATAAAGGGAACAGTGGATGTTTGCGTTTCCGCCAAGGTAACGTATACAGCAGCAAAGCCATTTTCCTTGGCACCTGCGTGCAGGGTCATAGGAACTTCCACATTTTGAATGTAATACTGATTGAAGGGGAACACGCCATAAGTATCATCTTTGTTTACCATTGCGGTGGTTGCATCGCCGCCGCGGTAGTCCGCGATCTGGAAGTTTTCATAGACGGTACCGCCGCTTTTCACTTCCACACTGCCGGAACCGGTGATATAGCCCCAGGCATACAGGTAAGCGCCGCTTTCAACGGTGATCTTGCTGCCGCTTGCCATATTGATAAAAGGCAGCGGACCGGAGGGCATACCGTTATAGGCATATTGGGAGCTCATATTTGCCGAAAGACTCAGCGCGCCGTTTACCGTAATGTTGGCGCCGCTTGCCAGCTTCAGAGTGCGGAAATCAGAGGGTGTCGTATAAGTATTTTCGTGAGTGCCGGGTGCTGTGGTATACAGTGTTCCGGCTGCATCGCAGGGAATGTTCACCGTCACGCCGGCAGGAACAGAATAATCGCCTGCAGCCAGTGTGGCATTAGCTGCCAGGGTGATCACCTTATTCGTAGCAGAAGATGCATAGGTAACGGCATCGTTCCAGCTCTCAAACACCTTTGCTGTACCGTCTGCCCAGAACACCGGTGCAGCGGAGGCATTGGCAAAAACTGCTCTCAGGGATGTGGCTTCTGTGGGGATCAGCTGGTATGTAGCAGAAGTAGAGAGCACCGCATTGGTTGCAGGATCGATCCATGCCACAAATGTGTTGCCGCTGCCGGGCACTGCCACAAAACTGGCGCCGCTGGAAGAGCTTACAGAGCTCACAGTGCCGGATGCAACCGTTGTGCCGTCAATAGTCACACTGCCCAAGCTACCGTAGGTCACGGTCACATCGGACTCAGAAGCTGCCGCTTCTACCTTGAAGTTGCTTAAGGTTGCCGTGGCGGTAGATGTAAGAGCTAAAGCTCTCTTAGAGCTAACAACAAAACTTTTTGTTGCCCCTTCGGTCAGTAATACAGAGTAGCTACCGCTGTCAGCGCCACAAAGATCATCAATAGTACTGACAGTGCTGTCATGATTGGAGACACTGTAATCAAAACTGATGGTCGCAGTACTGCCGGATTTATTGGTAATTGTAACAGTTGTCTGCTTTCTTACCGAACCAGTTCCCGTTGCTGTTACAGTAACTGTACCATTAGACTCTGTAATACAAGGGTCGCTGGAGCCGGTGGTCGTTGCTGTGACTTCCACGCCGTCAACGCCGGTCACGGTCACTGCTGCTGCCGGAAGCGCCAGCATTGCCACCATGGCGACAACGACTGTCAGCAACATAAGAACTTTTGCGAATTTGTTTTTCATATTATATCCTCCTGAATAAAATTACTATATTAAAACCGCATCAAGCGGGAATTTCCTTTTCTACTCTCCCTCAAAGAGAGTGGTTCTTTCTACCCCCCTCGCTGAGGGTAAGCGAAGCGCAGTCGCGGTAGTGAATGACAGTCCGGTGGACTGTCAGAGCCGCGACCGGGTGCTCCGCAGAGCACTGTCAGCGAAGCTGACTGGGGGAGTGTCCTTTCATAAAAAGCACGAGCCTTCGATAACCCCCGTGTCATCCTGAGCGAAGTCGAAGGATCCACACATAATCACTTCTGCTAAGCAGCAATTCACTGCGAAGATTCTTCGTCTCCGCTTCGCTCCGCTCAGAACGACATCCGTTGTCGTTTCTGCGTCAGAAATTATATAGTTTTTGTTGTTACAAGATACCACAAAGTAGGCTTTGCCCTTGTATTTACGAATTTGCCGGTACAAAGCGGGGGTCTTCATAGAACTGGATGATGATATCATTGACCCGCGACTGCATTTCATTGAGCTTTGCATAATCCTCCGGATCCCAGCTGCCGTCGGTGTATTCCTGTACCTGCACACAGACAAGCAGCGCCCCTGCCGCTTCATCGGACAGTGTGCCCAGCTGATGGCCGTCTGTTCCGGACTTGCTGATGGAGAAGCGGAACAGCTCCAGTTCTTCGCCGGTAAACTCCGTTATGAATATGATCTGCTGCCCATCGGACAGATCCTCATACTGTATGCGCACCATATCCTCCAGCTCCGTAGGGTAGCTGAGTTCCACATATTTCGTATCCAGGGGAATACCGGTGGTCTCCGGCACTTCCTCCTCATAGATCGGCTCCTGGGTATCCGTAACAGCGGGCTGTGTGGTTTCGATAACCGCAGGTTCTGTAGTTTCCACCGCCCCAGGCTCGGTAGCATTGCCTGAATTACTGGACGAGCGCACCAGCATCACCAGCAAAACCGCAATGATGATCAAAAACACTGCAATTACGATCAACAAAATGTTATTTGTAGTGTTCTTTCTCAAAAGATATCCACTCCCTCCAAAGGCTCCCCTCATTAGGGAATTTTTACCCTCTCAGTCAGCTTCGCTGACAGCTCTCCCAAAGGGAGAGCATATTACCCTCTCCCTTTGGGAGAGGTGCCGCCGCAGGCGGCGGAGAGGGTTCTCCTATTGCTCATAAGCCCGCAGGCTTTTAAAGCTGCGGATGCCCGTATTGATCCACTGAAGCACTGTTTTTATACGAACCTTGGATTTTTTGCTCAGCTTCCAGGCAAAATACCATTTTAAAAACCACTTTGTTTTCGGGAACGCGCAGGCAAGCAGCGCGCCCCAATCGTGGAAATACTTTTCATTGAAGCCTGAAAACCAACTGGACTGATCCTTCCTGCAGGTTCCTAAATAATGGCTGTGAGAGTACACACGCAAACCGGCGCGTATGGCATTGACAATAAACAGGGTATCCTCTCCGCTGCAATAGCGGCAGCCGCCCCCAAAGAGTGTGGAAAAGGAAAGATTCATTTTTTCCACCGCTTCCCGGCGGATCGCCATTCTGGCAGCGCCGAAACGCAGGGAGTTCCAGATATGCAGCCTTTTCACCTTATGCCGCCGCCGTTCAAAAATCTCCCCGCCCCGGGTCATATCCAGCCCGAAGAAGATCATATCCGCATCCGGCAGTGCTTCAAAGGCATCCACTACACCCTGAAGCGCCCCATCGTAATATGTAATGTCGTCGTCGGCAAACAGCAAAATGTCCGCCTGTGCCAATTGCAACGCCAAATTCCGGTTAATGCCCACGCCCACCGTATCGGTGGAGATCATCCGGATCACACCGGTGTCGCTCCGGTGCTCCTCATAGCCCCACCGATCGCATTGATTGGCGATCACGGCATTACGGTGCAGGTTCATTTTCTCTGCCAGAGAAAGATCCGTCTGCCCCATTGTGGCAACCAGTACCTCTAAATCCATAACTCTCCTATCTGATGCTGCGGGTCGTTGTCTGAAAATCCATTCCGTCACGGTAATTCTTATAATGCTTATAGTCGCGGCGCAGATCCACCAGCATCGCATGCTCCTTGCATTTCCGCTCCTCCTCTGACGGCACCTTCATATAATCGCCGTACAAAGTCTTCAGAACAGTGTCATAGGCAGCAGGGGCACAAAATTCCCCGTTTTCAAAGGGCAGCAGCACCTTGTCTTCAAAGCAGGCGCTTGGGAACACACTTCTGGAGAATTTGGAAGCACCGCCCAGAAAGCAATGCACATATTCACCGGTCTGCCCCGGACCCTTTACAATTTTATGAAAAAACCTTCCCGGCAAGAGCCGGCAAAGCAGCATAATTATTTTCTTCTTGATGCTTTTTGTATAATATCCTTCCGCATCCAGCCCTTTTGCGATAACCACCTTGGAGCCGCAAAACTGCATTGCCCTGCCAAGCCGGCTGCCGAAGGCATTGTCACAGGGAAAAATATCCATATATACGCCCTGATGGATCAGCTCATCCTTAGGAAAATATTTTTCCAGGCAGGTAGTGCCGTTTAGCCGCAGCTTCGAAAAAAACATAGGCCAATGCTGAGAAAATTCCTGCTGCAGATAGAATTTTTCCTGATCCAGCTCCGCCGGCGCTTCTTTTAAGAACCGTTCATAGTCCTTGCGCTTCATCAGTATGTCCAAATCGTCATCCCAGGGAATAAAGCCCTTGTGTCGCACCGCGCCCAAGAGCGTTCCGGCAAACAGGAAATAGGAAATGTCCAGCTTTCTGCAAACCCGGTCAAACTCCCGCAAGAGGTAATACAGCGCCCTCTGGTGTTCTTTTAATGTTGCCAAAGCGCCTTCCTGCTTCAGCATATCTGGCTCATAGGCTAATTCTTCCATACTTTTCTCCGGTATCTATACCCTTCTGAATTTGATCAGTCCGTAATACCCATATTGGAGCATCAATACGACACATTTTACAAATGGCAGCTTCAGGTATTTTCTGTATACGGTCCACCGTCTGCAGGCGCTTTTCAGCTTGTTTGCCGATCTGGAGTCTCCCCGCTGACGGTAAGCTGCCAAAACCTCCGGCACGCCCCGTGCCTGCACGCCTTCTCTGAGCAGACGAAACCAAAGGGCTATATCCTCATGGTACATATCCACAGGAAAGCGGTTGGCTTTCGCGATCTTCCTTGTAAGCAGGACCGTAGAGCAGGTGATCACGCTTCGGATCATCGATTGCCCGAAATCGGTCTGCCCCGGGACGATAAAATCATTGCATAGCTTTTTGCCCTGCTCGTCCACGATGGCATAGGAGCAATATATAATGTCCGCCTCTGTCTGACGGGCACGCTCAAGCATTTTGCTCAGCCACTGGGGCTGCCAATAGTCATCACTGTCCAACAGCGCCACATAGTCACCGTTACACAGCTCCAGTCCACGGTTACGGGACCCGGCAGCGCCCATATTATTTTCATTGCATACCAACTGCACTCTTTCATCGCCGCAGGCAAAGCCCTCTACGATCTGCCGTGTCCGGTCCTGAGAGCCGTCATCGATCACGATCAGCTCCCAATCCTCCACAGTTTGCGCGATCACGGAGGATATGGCCTGTTCAATAAATTCCTCCGCATTATAGGCCGGCATGATCACAGAAACCAGTGGGGAACTGTTTGGCATAAGCTTACGCCCCCTCTTGCTTATTTTGCTCCACGGGTGTGGAGCACCGCTTCAACTGTTTTAAATATAATTTTAATATCCCACCAAAAACCGGCATTTTCCACATAGTGCAGCTCCATCTTGATCCGCTGCTCATAGGAGCAGGTACTGCGGGCATAGGCCTGCCAGTAACCGGTCAGTCCGGGAGAAACACTCAAAAACTTAGCCTTGTTTTCCCCGTATCTCTCCAATTCTTCCGCAACCACAGGCCGCGGTCCAACGATGGACATTTCGCCCTTCAGCACATTCCAAAGCTGCGGCAGCTCGTCAATACTGGATCTGCGGAGGAATTTTCCGATTTTTGTAATGCGAGGATCATTGTTCAGCTTAAAGTTTTCCTCCCATTCCTCCTGCTGCTCCGGCGTGAATTCTTTGACCATCTTATCAGCATCGCTGTACATCGTCCGGAATTTGAGCAGTGAAAGCGGCTTTCCGTTTTTTCCAATGCGGTTATGTACATATATCGGCGCTCCCGGAGATTCAAGTCTGATCAGCAAAGCAATGATCGCCATTGGAATGATGCTCACCGCCAACGCAACGGCAGAAAGCACGATATCCAGAGCCCGCTTAAAAAACAGATATGCTTTTTTAGACTGCCCTGATACGCTTTTTTCAGCTGATGCAGGTACAGCGTGTATTTTTTCCGCATTCTCCTGCCTGCTGTTCAAGGTTGTAGACATACTACTCGTTCCCCCATCAGAACTTAAACTTTTGCCTGATTTTTTCTAAAGATCTTTATATACTGCACGGTCCGGGTATGTTCTGAACGCACTTTTAAAAGGACCAAACGGAAGGCCTTTCCTTCCTGATATGTCCACGGTTTCCGCGCATAGGCATACCACTCCAGGTTATAATCCAGTCTCATTATACACCCCCAATAATCAAATTGCAAGGTATTGTTACGGGGTTTGCGTATTTTTTTGGGTTTTTCCGTCTTTCACTTTTAAAAACATAAAAAGTCCGGTTCAGCAAAAGCCGAACCGAACTTTTTGTATAACTTTTTTATTCCTTACGCGCTTAGGAAAATGCTTCTGATCGCCTGGATCTGGCTCTCCTGTATGCCGATTTCTTCCGTCAGAAAGGATACGATCTTTTCCTGAAGGGTGTCGCCCTCATAATTTTTCATACCCTCTATGATAATGTCCATCGAATCGGATCTTCCATAGGTGTAGGCAGAAAAGCCTGTTAAACGGTACTCACGGATCATATCCTCCTCAGACATATTCAAAATGCCCTGCAAAAGGAAAATGATCGTTCCGGTCCGGTCTGAGCCGTATGTGCAATGCATATACATCGGATATTTATCCGGATCAGCCAGATCTGAGAATATCTGATACAGGGAATCCCGGTACGTCAGGCTGAATACCTCGCCGTACTGGGGCGCTCCGTAAAACTTGTGTCCCACATCTTCGCCCAGGCGTGACTGGTATTGTCCGGTATACAAGCCTCCTCCCCGCAGATCGAAATCGTACACAAAGCCGAAGGTGTTCTGTACGCTCTCCACGGAGTCAATGGGAATAAAATAGTGCTTTTCTACCAGACCGTCAATTTCCGCGCCGCGGATCAGCATACCCTGCTTCACTGTTTTGCCGTCCAGTGTGGTATAGCCGCCAATATCTCTTGTGTTTACACCGCCGGGGATGGATACAAACCGGGTGGAACGGGCTGTTGTAAACGATCCGAAATAATCGTTTTCCGCCACTGTTACTGTATAGTAATATGTTGTACCGGTTTTCAGATTATCTATCATCAGCTTATTCAGGCTCTCGCTGAGGATATATTCCCGGGCGTTTGCCATATCCGCGCTTTCACTCAGCAGCATAATGCCGTGAGCGCCGCTGATGTTATAGTCAAAAGTAAATTGGCGGTAAGGCTCTCCCGTTTCCACAGCCGCCTCCGCTGAGATCAGCCCGTCGTACAGCTGCTTTGCCGCGCCGGAGCACAGCAGTACCTCCTCATCAAAGGTAGGCAGTGAAACACTGATCACCTTATCTGTGGTGCTTTGCTGCTCCTCAACGCCGGGCTGCAGAGCATTTCTGCTGCTCAGTGACACCAGAACCAAAACCACACAGACGATCACAATTGCCGCGCCTCCGGACAAGCACCATTTTTTCAGGTTGCTCCGCTTCTTACGCTGCTTTCTGGAACGAAAACCGCGCCACAGGCTGCGCCGCCGTTTGTTGGTTTGCTTACGCCGCTTTCCGGACTTTTTTTTCGGCGCAATATAGGACTTCTTTATTAATTTATAATCATCACCAAAGGTATAGGTTCCGCGCTTTAAAAGGCCGTTGGTCATTTCGCCGTGAATAATATGCTGACCTTTTACAGCGCGCCCCTTAGAGCCAATGTAATAAATATCTCCATCCACTTCGATCGCGCCTGCGTGATATGGATGATCGTCTTTATAATATATAAGCTCCCCGTTTTCACAAATCAAGCCGTTTTTCATCTATATCTCCCTCTACCTGTTCTCCTGTACCTTTACCTGAGAAATAAGTCTATCTATAGGTAGTCTTCACATTGTAGCATAAACGGCTGTTTGTTTCAACAGTTTTTTCAATTGCTGTCGGGTTATGCCGTTTGCGGCTGCATTTTGTCACATTTTGCCGATCACTCCAATTCCTTTTTCAGTTTTTCCAAGGCTCTTTTTTCAATGCGGGATACATAGCTGCGGCTGATGCCTGTTATTTGGGCAACCTCCCGCTGCCGTTGGGGCGGATTTCCGCCCAAGCCGTAACGCAGGATCACCACCTGTTTTTCCTGGGGTGTCAGCACCCGGTCTACCGCGCCGATCAGCTTGCGAATATCCTCCCGGCTGCTGATGCTGTCCAAAAGATCCTCATCCTGCGCCACCACATCCATCAGCGACAGAGCCGCCCCATCGGTGCCGGTTTCAATATAATCCGACAGCGATACATCCTGACTGCTCTTTTTCTGACTGCGAAAATACATCAATATCTCATTTTCCACACAGCGGGCGGCGTAGGTGGCCAGTCGGGTGCCCTTGGATGGGTCAAAGCTTTCGATGCCCTTGATCAGACCGATGGTGCCGATGGAGATCAGATCCTCCTGGTCTGCAGTTTGGGCGTAGTATTTTTTCATAATGTGTGCCACCAGGCGCAGATTTCTTTCGATCAAAACATTCCGGGCTTCCAGATCTCCCCGGGCAGCCAGTGTTAAATAATGGTTTTCTTCCTCTCTTGTCAAGGGTTTTGGGAAGCTGCCGGTCTGCAGCTGCAGTGCGTACATCAAGCCGCTGAGCATCAGCCATACTGCGGCGATCATACTTACCACCTCCACCATCTACCCTATTCACCCCGGCAAGTCCATTTTCCAACAAAACCATAAAAGGGGATCACGAAGATGCCTTCGTAGACCTCAATATTCAGGGTCAAGGTCACCGTGCTGTCAGCCATAGAGAATGCTCTGCCGTCGCCAACACAACCGGTAAACCGGCTGGTAGAAGCAGAACCGGCATTGGTTACCATATAGGCATTTTCAAACACGCCGGTCAGCAGGTTCTGATCCGCGGAGATGCTGCTCATTTGTACGATCTAAATATTGCAGTGTCTCCGTGATCGCATATGCAAAATAATATAATTCATCAGTCTTTTTACATAAAATGCAAATAATGCATACTCAAACCAATAAGATCTGTTTTTAAACAGGCATTACAATAATTGCTTTATTTTGGGCAGTGCCCTTCTGTGGATTTGTCAATTGACTTTCATCTGTAAAAGTGGTACGATGAACCGCAGAATTATACAAAAAATCCCTGACCGCTCAAAAACTACGGAGGAACAATATGCGTAAGACAAAAATCATCTGCACCATCGGTCCTGCCAGTGCCAACGAAGAAGTCCTGACACAAATGTGCAAAGCCGGTATGAATGTGGCACGGCTTAACTTTTCTCACGGCTCTCACCGGGAGCACAAGGAAAAGATCGATATTATTAAGAAAGTACGGGAAAAGCTGAATCTGCCCATCCCCATTATGCTGGATACCAAAGGACCGGAATACCGGATCAAGACCTTTCAGAGCGGCAAAGTGGAGGTGACAGAAGGCAGCAGATTTATCTTTACCACTGAGGATATAGAAGGCGACGAAACAAAGGTAGCTGTCAACTACAAGGGCTTGATCCACGATCTGTCTGTAGGCGACAAAATTCTGGTCAACAACGGTCTTGTGGTATTTGAAGTCAACGAGCTCAGCGGTTGTGAAGCCGTTTGCACCACGGTGGTGGGCGGAACACTGAGCGACCGGAAAAGTATGTCTTTCCCCAACAAGGTGATGTCCGGTCCCTATCTTTCCGAGCAGGACAAAGCCGATCTGCTGTTCGGCATCGAAAATGATGTGGACTATGTGGCTGCCTCCTTTATTTCCACAAAGGAAGACGCCGTTTCCGTCCGGGAGTTTTTGAACGCCAACGGCGGCTCCAATATCGACATTATTGCAAAAATTGAAAATCAGGCCGGTGTTGACAACATTGAAGATATTTGCCAGGCCTGCGAAGGCATTATGATCGCCCGGGGCGATCTGGGTGTTGAGATCCCGTTTGTGGAAGTTCCGGCAGTGCAGAAGCTGCTGATCAGCAAATGCCGTATGTTGGGTAAGCGTGTCATTACCGCCACGGAAATGCTGGAATCTATGATCCAAAATCCTCGGCCCACCCGCGCCGAGATCTCCGATGTTGCCAACGCGGTATATGACGGCAGCTCTGCGGTGATGCTTTCCGGCGAATCTGCCGCGGGCAAATATCCCGTCGCCGCTGTAAAGAGTATGGCGCAGATCTGCGAATATACGGAGCAGCACACCAGCTATAAAAAGCGGTTTCTGAGCTCCGAGTTTCAGATAAAGAATAATCTGGATGCTATATCTCACACCGCCTGTACCATGTCTATCGATGTGGACGCAAAGGCGATCGTTGTATGCTCCGTTTCAGGCACCACCGCGCGAATGGTCAGCCGTTTCCGCAGCCCGGTAGATATCGTGGGTATGACCACCGATAAAAAGGCATGGAGAAAGCTTGCATTAAGCTGGGGCGTCACCCCCACACTTTCTGAAAAATTCAGTTCTATGGATGTTATGTTCTATAAGGCAATGGCCTGCGCGAAAGAGGCTTTGGATCTGCAGCCCGGTGACAATGTGGTTTTAACCGGCGGCCCGATCAACGGCCAGTCCGGCAACACAAATACCATCAAGGTCGAGCAGGTATAAGCCCAGGGGCATCATATGTACACCTTCCCGCAGGGAAGACCTCCACGGTCCCGGACAGAATAACGATGGTTCTCCTTGAGCTGTTCCGGATCGATCTCCATTAAAGAATAAATATGCTCCGGGCGTTTTGGAAAACGCCCGGAGCGGTTTTTTTGTAGGCTGGCGTCCCCGACGGTCCGTAAATATTTTTTGACCTCAATGGGCGAAAATCCTTAATATTTTCTTTTTATTTCGTTTTTGCTATTGTAATTTTTTGTAATATGTTGTATTATTTCCGTAACATTCTAAATGAACCAAATACGGAGGTCGTTATGATTATTCAGATGTTTAACGGCTGGTATTTCTTCTGGCTGCTGCTGTGTGCAGGCGCAACCGTCGGGCTGTACTTTGCCCTGCGAAAGACCAGTCAAACTGTTCAAAAGTGTGTATTATTCGGCTTATTGCTTTTGGGTCTGATCTTTCATTTCCTGAAGGTTTACATTCCCCCTTATTCCGTTGACGAGGCAAGAATGCTGCGGGATTCCTGGTTTGTCAACATCTGCGCCGCCAACATCGCCCTGTTCCCGTTGCTGTTTTTCTCCAAAAACGGCTATGTGAAGGATTATATGTTCTATATCGGCGTGCTCAGCGGTCTGATCGCCACCTTCTATCCCCAGGAGCCTATGGCAAAGGTGGATCAATTGGGTGAATTTTGGGACATCGTCCGTTTTTATTACCACCACTGGATGCTGATGGCTGTGCCGCTGCTGATGGTGCTTTGGGGGCATCACACCCTCTCCTACCGCCGCATTCTGGCTGCCCCCGTGGGGCTTCTGCTGCTGATGCTGTTCATTATGCTCAATCAGCTATTCCAAAGCGAGCTGGGCTTCATCCCCCTGCGCAGCAGCGATATGTTCACCATCAATTACAAAAATACATCCTATATCTGGGGTCCCGGCACCAACGATGCCATCGGCACCTTCTTCAGCTGGTTCTGCCCGGACTTTTTCAAGATCATTCCTGCAGGCCAGTACGCCGGTCAGGAAAAATACTGGCCCTGGTTCTGGATGATCTTCCCGGTGTTCATTTTGGTCACACCCCTGTCCTTCTGTCTTTGTATGATCTTCGATCATCAGAATTTCAGCAGGGACACAAAGAATGCCTTCAATTCCCTGCTCCACGCCAAAGTCAGTTTCTAAAAAACACGGCTGCACCGCTTTTGCGATGCAGCCGTTTCTATATTCTTATAGGCTCATAAAGCACTAAATCAGAATTTAGCGCAGCAAAGGCTCCCCTCTGAGGGGTAAGCGAAGCGCAG
>CAZLLC010000005.1:0-34129 GCA_964560245.1 uncultured Oscillospiraceae bacterium
GTGTGGAACTTCTTCTCCGAAAACGCGAATATCACCGATACCGACGATGGCAAGCTGACAAAAATTTATCATCAGACCGTAAAGAAGGTCAGCTCTGACTTCGAAAGCCTTGGCTTCAATACCGCCATTGCCCAAATGATGGTATTTGTCAACGAGGTGTATAAAAACGGCACTTGCCCCAGAGAATATGCTGAGGGCTTTATCAAGATGATGTCCTGCATCACGCCCCACGTAGGTGAGGAGCTTTGGCAGGTTTTGGGTCACAGCGATACCATTGCTTACGAAAGCTGGCCTACCTACAGCGAGGAAAAGTGTAAGGATACCCAGATCACCCTGGCTGTGCAGGTCAACGGTAAAATGCGCGGCACAGTGGAGATGGAGGCAGACCTGGACAACGATACCGTGATCGCCAAGGTGCTGGCAGATGAAAAGATCGCCCGGTTCTTAGAGAAAAACGGCGGCAATATCATCAAGACCATCGTGGTGAAGAATAAGCTGGTAAACCTGATTGTGAAGTAAGGTACAGCCTATGGAAGAGAAAGTTTATTTGCGCGTTGGAACGCCCCGTTCTATGAAAGATCCCGCAACCCGCAGTATGGTTTTTAAAATGGCGCTGTGTACATTTGGACTTATTGCGGTGACAGTGATGAACTTTACAATGGGAATGGAATATGCCAAAACCTTTGCCGTTTTCTTTGTGTTGTGGTTGTTCATCGGCGCAATTCCTTTGTGCTTTATCGTATTTAATTCCTATGTCTATGTAACAGACGGAGAATTGATATGCAATATGATCGGCTTTTATGAAAAGCACTACGCCATCGCAGAACTGGAACAGGTCAAGCAGGTAAAAGACCGGCTTGTTGTGTATGCAAAGGGAAAAGAACTTGTTTCAATGCCGGACAATGAAGCGGCAAGGGAATTGGTCAGCAAGCTGCATTTGGCCTGTGAACTGTAAAAGCACGGTTTTTTGGGTCATAGTGTCAGATTTCCGTAAAATACCCCTTGACATTTGGAAAAACTGCGCTTATAATATTTAAGCCTGCAATGTAGGCCCTGAAAGCATCCAGGAAGAAGCCGGATGCCATCGGAGGGAGGGAAAACCATGTCTGAAGTTCGTGTTAAGGAAAACGAATCTCTGGAAAGCGCACTGCGCCGTTTTAAGCGGAACTGCGCCAAGGAGGGCGTTATCGCTGAAGTTAAGAAGCGCGAGCACTATGTCAGCCCCAGCCTGAAGCGTAAGCAGAAGTCTGAAGCTGCCCGTAAGAATAAGAGAAAGTTCTATTAATTTTCTCCCTCATAGTGTAGTTTGAAAAACCGGAATGCAATTCGCATTCCGGTTTTTTGTATAATGTATATTTTGGGGCATACTAAATCCATCTTGAAAAAGGGGGATTATTTATGATCGAGAAAGATACTATAAAGCTGCTGCGGGAATGTGATGCCGGTGTAAAAATGGGCGTATCATCCATTGACGATGTGCTGCCCCATGTGAAGGATCAGTCCTTCCGAAAAAAGCTGACGGATTGCAAGGAGCATCATCAGGAATTGCAGGATGAAATTCAGAAGCTTTTGGACCGGTATCAGGATGAGGGCAAAAACCCCAATCCTATGGCAAAGGGAATGTCCTGGATGAAAACCAACGTGAAACTGGGGCTGGAGGATTCCCATGCCACCGTTGCAGACCTGATGACAGATGGCTGTAATATGGGCGTTAAATCCCTGAACCGGTATTTGAACCAGTACGAAGCGGCGGATGAAGTGTCAAAGGATATTACAAAACGGCTGATCAACCTGGAGCAGCAGCTGACACTGGACATTCGCCAATATTTATAACCTTATAAGTAGGGAACGGCCTGTGTGCCAATGACATTTAGTTAAGCCTCCCTCTGATGAGGGAGGTGGCTGAGCGCAGCGAAGACGGAGGGAGAGAAACTACCCCTCAGTCAAAAATCGGTTCCGAAGTGCCGATTTTTGCCAGCTCCCCTGACAAGGGGAGTTAAGGGTGCTGTGCAATGTTTACACTTTTCCTTAACTTAGTGACATTGGCCTGTGTGCCGATGTCACTAAGTTAAGGAATGCAGTACCGAAGACCGTGTCATTGCGAACCAGTTAAGCGTGTCACTGGTGTGGCAATCCGTTCCCCTCCTGGTAAAAACTTTGTAATTGCAAGACTTTTATAGGAGTTACGGATTCCCACGCCAGTGTGCGCACTGGCTCGGAATGACATTGCTTTTTCGACAATAAGCCTTAACTTAATGGCATTGACACATAGGTCATTCCCTACATATACATTTTAAGACAGCCCCTAAGTTTATTTTTCTGTCACCAGTTCGGTCAATTCCTTGCGCTTCTTCTGCCGCAGGGGGTTGTCCTTTTCTATTTAATCTATGAGATAGGTTCCATAAGGCGAAGACGGGGGAAAAATGCAAAGTTTACTGAATTTATATCTATATATTTATTTCAATAGGTCAGAATAAGATATATTAAATACCTTTGCGAAGGCAATGATCTCTATATCTGTGACAAACCGTTTACCACATTCGATCCTTTGAACGGCATTTTTATCAATATCGATCCCTACAAGCTGCATTCTGTCGGCAAGCTCCCTTTGGGAGATGTTCAAAGCTGTGCGAAGCTTGGCAATATTCTTTCCGCAAACATTATTTAATCCGTCATTTGTTTTATTTATAAACATAAAAATCCTCTTTTTGACATTTAGTGCTTGTCATTAAGGGGATTATATGCTATAATGCCCTTAAATATGACATTCACTGAATGTCAAATAGAGGAGGTTAAAAGATGTTTTGTAAGAACTGCGGAAGTGAGATCCGGGATGATGTTAACTTCTGTCCGCATTGCGGATACGGAAAAAACACACAAGATTCCGCAAAAGGATTCGAGGTCGATGTATCGAAGCTTTTTCAAAAGCTTCAGTCGTTTTTGGAAAAGTTAGATTTTTCCAAATTACTAAAATTGTCGGCTGTGTTTGTCACTGCAATCAATATACTGATCCGTTTCTGCTCCAATAAGATTGTTACAGAATACAGCCTGCTGGCACAGGATGACTATATTGTCGTATCCGATTCCGGCAAAGTTTGGATATGGATTATCACAGTTTTATATGCACTTCTTTGTGCCGGGCTTGTATATTGGAGAAAAAAGAAAGAATTGTCAGTGGAAAGAAATGCTGTAATCGCTGTGATAGCC
Organism: uncultured Oscillospiraceae bacterium; assembly: GCA_964560245.1. GTDB lineage: Bacteria > Bacillota > Clostridia > Oscillospirales > Oscillospiraceae > Faecousia. The sequence goes on from CAZLLC010000005.1 coordinate 3,208, forward strand.
GCGGTGGCTGTTTCGGTAATAGCCGTTGTATTGCGATTGCCGGCACCGTATTAAGAAAGGGAGTAAAATTATGTATTGTATGAAATGTGGAGCTGACATTGGTGATGTTGGGAAATTTTGTCCGGTGTGCGGCACTGACCAAAGCAAACCGATAAAAAATGTAAAGAAGATTACCATTTCTCCGAAGATCGGTATCCTTGCGGCATGTGTGGTCGTAGCAGTGATAGCTATTATAGTGGTACTAAGCGTGATGGGTAATTCTGTCAATAAAACTCCGGAATCTGTAGCGGTTGCATTTGTAGAATCGCAGTTTAGCTATGATATTGAGAAGCTGATACAGTGTGTCCCAGATTGCCAAGTCCGCCGATTGAAAGGACAATACGGACTGAGTGATGATGCCACAAATAAACAGCTTGTAGAGGCAGTTAATCGGGAAATTGAAAATTACTATACTGATGAGGAAAGCACCAAAATTGAAGTACTATCCAGTACGGTTACGGGAAACGGAAATTTAAGGGATCTGCTGTGGGATTATTATGGTATGACACGGGCAGAATACGATACCATCACACAAATGGTTGTTGTTGAGGTTGAATGTTTGATAAAAGAGGAATCAGAGTATGATCAGACATTTATAGTAACCTGTATTGAAATAGACGATAAGTGGTATGCATTGGATATTGATTAATAATACTCCGAAAGGCTTGCCATAGTTATGTTTCTATGCAATATTATGGCTTCTCCTATACAACTGCGAAAAGAAATGAGGGGTAAAAATGCTTTGTTCAAAATGTGGTGCGAAAGTTTCAGATGATGCACTATTTTGCGCTAAATGCGGAAATAAGATTTCCAGAGAATTGGAAAAAAACGATGGATATTCGCAGGAAATTATAAAATCAAGTTATACAACTGAACAAATTAAAGAATATTTGGGGCACGCAAAGACATTAGAGGTAAACAGATATACTTTAATTACAGCAAGAAATAGGCTCCAGCAAATTATTAATGGCTTAGGAATTAGTAAAAATTTTTCTTGTCCCATATCTAAAGCATCTGAAGGATTTAATTCCTTTTGGTCAATATTCTTTTCGTTTTTTGTTATTGGATTAATAATCAGTGTGTTTGTATGTGGAGATGCAAACGACAGCATAGTGGCAAATATTCTGAGTATTATTACAGTAGTCTTGATTTTCTTTAATACCGAACTATTAATAGGTGTTGCTGTTTCAGCAGCTGTATCTCTTTTGATGTCGCTGATAATATGCCTGATTCGCACCGCAGGAAAAAAAGCGGAGTATAAATCGGAATATAAAAAATATTTGCGTCTGCGCAATGATGATGAACAACGCGTCACTATGGAAAAAGAACAGATCAAGGCGTTGCAGAAGCAACAAAGAGATATAAGTACTGAAATTGCAAAGACAGAGAAAATGCTGACAAAGCTTTATAGTTTTGATGTAATTAAACCAAAATATAGAGAACTAATTCCAATCGTTACAATGTATGAATACTTTGACTATGAAAGATGTTATGATTTAGTAGGAACTGCAGGAGCATATAACTTATTTGAAAGTGAATCCAGGCAAGATATAATAATTTCAAATCTGAATCAAGTTATAACAATGCTTTCAAGAATAGAGAAAAATCAGCATGCTCTTTATGAAGCAATCCAGGAATCCAATTATTATGCGGAGCGTGTATATAATCAGGCGAACAGTATGTTGAAAAGCTGTAAAGCTATCGAGCATAATTCAGCAATAGCCGCATATAATACAAAACTTGCTGCGGATAACACAAGCATTTCTGCTTACATAGATCTATGTCAAATGTAATGCTAACATTAAAGTATAGGATGATTATTTACCATAATGACCATTTGAATAAGTTTGAATAAATAAGAAAACGCTGGCACGAATGATTTGTGCCAGCGTTTTAGATATATGTCAATCAATTATGCTTGTGTTACTAATTTGTCTATAGTCTTTCTCTTTTTATCACGCAAAGGATCGTCCTTGGCGTAGCCTAAGGTGATCACCAGACGGACAGGCTGCTTTAAATCGCACAGGTCACAGATCCTGTCGCTGTCCAGCCAACCCAAGATGCAGGTGGAAAGCCCCTGAGCAGTTGCTTCTGCGGTCAGGTATGCGGCGGCGATGCCAATGTCGATGGAGCGGTAGTCGTTTCTTTTGACTTTTGCGCCCACGGCGGCAGATTTTACATAAACCTCCTCGGAGATCACGATCACCACCGGTGCCTGAGAAGCAAATTTGTTCATTCCCATCCCCATACAGGCTTTTGCCACATCCTTGGCAAGCTGCCCGTGGCAAACAGTAAAATGATAAGGCTGTCCATTGCAGGCAGAGGGCGCAAGCTGCGCTGCTTCTAAAATAGCGGCAAGCTTTTCCGGCTCTACTGCCCGATTTTCGTCATAACTGCGGCAAGACTGCCGCGCTTTAGCAATTTCCAAAAAATCCATAAACAAACTCCTTGTTTGACACTTAGTCCTGATCAGGCACATATTCGGCAATGTCATAAAGGGAGCAATCCAATGCCGCACAAAGCTTATTCAGTGTTTTGGTTTCGATATTTTCGTTGACACGGAGCCGGCGTATAGTCTTGCGGTCAATACCGCATTTCTCCCGAAGCCAGTATGTAGATACGCCTTTTTTCTCCATAGTTACCCATAATCTTTCAAATTTGATCATTGTATTACCTCCTGCCTTGACAATTCTAATTATGGGGCTTATAATCCCCATAATTAAGGGGATATAATCCCCCTAAAACTAAGGAGGTTATACAATGGAGCTATATAAAGAAATCTTGGTGTATGCTTTGGCACAGGAGTGTATACAGATAACATTCCCCAATTTGCAGGTAAACGCTGAACAAATCGTGGAGGGAAAGTGTTATCAAGCCTTGCAAAAAATCAAAGCTGTTTTACAGGATGATCGTCTTGATGATGTACATTGCTTTATGAAAATCGAAGAAATTGTTCAGATTTTGGAAGAGGTAGGAAGTAGCGGTGGTAATAGACACGATTTTGGCTAAAAAAATAATTGTCAATTGTCCATTGTCAATTGTCAATTGAATTATGTAACAGACAGTTCGCTTTAAAAATCATTCCTGCAAAAATGCGGGTTTCTGATTTTGGGATGTGTACGGCATCCTTTTTGCGCATCTGTCTGTTTCGTATCTTTCCGGAGATACACTTGACAGGAAATCCCGGCTTGTTTGGGCCGTCGTCACAGCTTTTGCAGTTCCGTGATTTTTCTGTCCACAGGTATTATGACCCTAAGTGCGGAATTTATCCGCCTGATCAAAAAATAGAATTTACAACCGGTTAACTTTTTGTTAAAATGGTTTTATCAAAAAAATCAGGAGCGGTTTATGCGTATTTTATATAATTCCAAGGACCCGATTTTTAAAACGCCCTTTGGCACCCTGATCCCCGGTCAGGAATGTACCCTGCATATCCATATCCCCGGTCAGGTGGGCACGGTGCAGGCGTTTTGCGTGCTGAAGGCAGACGATACAGGCGAGATGATCCGCGTACCGATGTGCTTGCAGGAAAAAATCGGCGCTTACGATATTTTTACCGGCAGCTTCCGATTGGAAAGACCGGCGCTGTACTTCTATTATTTTGAGATCATAAAGCCCGACAGTATGTTCCGTCTGTTCAAGGTGGGGGACGACACCAATATGGAAGCAGGCGATTGCTGGCAGCTGACCTGTGTACCGACAGCGTTTACGGTACCGGATTGGGCAAAGGGCGGCATTATTTATCAGATATTCCCCGACCGTTTTAATCGCAGCGGATGGTGCGACCTGACGGGAAAGCTGGAGCCCTACGTTGTGCATATGGACTGGGATGAGGAAGTGTTTTGGGAGCCTACAACCGAGGGACTGGTGCTTAATAACGATTTCTACGGCGGCAATTTTAATGGCATTACGGAAAAGATGGAATACATTGCCTCTTTGGGCACCACGGTCTTATACCTGAATCCCATCAGCAAAAGCTTTTCATCCCACCGCTATGACACCGGCGACTATAAAACCCCCGATCCTATGCTGGGCACGGAGGAGGACTTCAGCCGGATGTGCGAAAAGGCTCATCAATACGGCATCCGGGTGATTTTGGACGGCGTCTTTTCCCACACCGGTGCCAACAGCCTGTACTTTGACAGGGAGCAGACCTTCGGCGGTAAGGGGGCTTACTGTTCGCCCCAGTCGGAGTTTTACAACTGGTTCCAGTTCAAGCACTGGCCCAGTAATTACGACAGCTGGTGGGGCTTTGACACCCTGCCCACCGCCAACAAATTAGAGCCTTCCTTTTTGGAATATATCCTGACCGGCGAAGACTCAGTAGTGGCGCACTGGCTGAATTTGGGCTGTGACGGCTTCCGGTTGGATGTGGCAGATGAACTGCCCAATGAATTTATGGATCTTCTGCGTAAAAGTGTGCGCAAATTGCGGCCGGATGCGCTGGTGATCGGTGAGGTATGGGAGGATGCCTCCAACAAGGAGGCATACGGTGTCCGCCGCCGCTATTTTACCGACGGTACACTGGATTCGGTGATGAACTATCCCTTCCGCACAGCGATCCTGAATTTTATGAGGGGCTTTGATGACGGCGCAGCACTGCGGCAGACGGTAATGACCATTGCGGAGAATTACCCAGGCGATGTGTTCTTGTGCAATATGAATCCCTTGGGTACTCACGATACGCCCCGGATCCTGACCGCGCTGGTGGATGATTTTGACGGCAGCCGGCAGGAAAAAGCTGTCCGGAAGCTGTCACCGGCGCAAAAAGAATTAGCGCTGAAACGGCTTTATATGGCGTCATTTATCCAATATATGCTGCCCGGCAGCCCGTCGCTGTACTACGGCGATGAAGCCGGTATGGAGGGTTATGCCGACCCGTTTAACCGCCGCACTTATCCCTGGGGCAGGGAGGACGCGATCTTGCTGGATCATTACCGCCGGATGGGTGCTTTGCGGAAGCGGAGCAAGGCCTTGCGGCTGGGTGATATTGCGTTTACCAGTGCGCAGAATGGAAAGATCAGCTTTACCCGGTGCTGTGACGGTGAAAAAGTGGAGATTTATGTAAACCACAGTGGGCAGCCGTGGCAGATCCCGGCGGGTACACTGTTGTATGGCGAAAACCTGCATACCACAGCTCCGGACTGGCTGACAGTGGACGAGATGGGCTTTTGCATTGTGAGGCGCTGATATGGAAAAAGAAGCTTTTTTCAGCGGCTATTGCCGCACATCAGACCAAAGCCGTATGGTTTGCGCAGTTAAAGACAGCGGCGCGTTGACAGAGATCGACTGCCTTTACGAAAGCTGTCCCTATACAGCAGAATGCACGGTAGCGCAGAAAATCACGGCATTTTTGAAGGAATAACCGTAAAAAATTGGAAAGGAAAATGTGTATGAACAGTCCTTGTGTTTTAGGCATTGAGTTGGGCTCTACCCGGATCAAGGCGGTAGCTCTTGATCAGCAGCATACGCCTGTATCCTCCGGTGACTATACCTGGAAAAGCACCTATGAAAACGGTATTTGGACTTATGATCTGTCCCAAGTCTGGCAGGGCTTAAAAACCGCGCTGTCCGGCATCGAAAACCGGGAGAAGATCGATACAATGGGCATTTCCGGTATGATGCACGGCTATTTGGTTTTTGATAAGGATTGGAATTTGTTGGTGCCCTTCCGCACTTGGCAGAATACCATCACCGGTCAGGCAGCTGCAGAGCTCACATCCCTGTTTGGCTTCAATATACCTCAGCGGTGGAGCATTGCCCACCTGTATCAGGCGGTCCTGAATGGGGAGGAGCATATTGACAGAGTTGCCCATATTACCACCTTGGCGGGCTATATCCACTATATGCTCACCGGTGTAAACGCTGTGGGCATCGGTGAAGCCTCAGGAATGTTTCCGGTGGATTCTGAAAAGAATTGCTACGATGAAACAATGGTTGCAAAGTTTGATGCTTTGCCGGCAGTGAAAGCCCGGCCCTGGAAGCTTTTGGATGTGTTTCCCAAGATCCTTGTGGCAGGCGCGCCTGCAGGCAAGCTGACACCGGAAGGTGCGGCAAAGCTGGATCATCTGCTGCAGCCGGGTATTGCCCTTGCACCGCCGGAGGGCGATGCGGGTACGGGGATGGTTGCTACCAATGCAGTTGCTCCCAAAACAGGCAATGTGTCGGCAGGCACTTCCATTTTCTCTATGGTGGTATTGGAAAAGCCCTTGCAGAGGGTTTACGAGGAGATCGATGTGGTGACCACTCCTGCCGGGCGTCCGGTGGCCATGGTCCACGGCAACAACTGCACCAACGATTCCAATGCCTGGGTATCTGTTTTAAAGGAAGCCGCCAGCTTGCTGGGCGCAGAACCCACTGATGGTGCGGTTTATACCAAGCTGTATCAAAAGGCATTGGAGGGCGACCCGGATTGCGGCGGCGTGCTGGTGTGCAACTATATGGCAGGCGAGGGTGTGACCCATTTGGATGAGGGACGCCCCTTGGTGGTGCGTCAGCCGGGCTGTCGGTTTACCTTGGCGAATTTCTTCCGGGCAACACTGTATGCCACCATGGCGACCCTGAAGCTGGGTATGGATATTTTGGAGCAGGAGCAGGTGTGCGTGGATTCACTCACTGGTCACGGCGGGCTGTTCAAAACGCCGGTGGTGGGTCAAAGCTTTATGGCGGCGGCCTGCAACACCCCGGTGACCTGTATGGAAACGGCAGGGGAAGGGGGTCCTTACGGCATAGCGCTGCTGGCTTCCTATATGCGCAATAAATCAGCAGGTGAAAGCCTGGAGGACTACCTGGCTAACCGGGTTTTTGCTGATGCGAAAAGTACGACCCTGACACCAAAGCAGTCCGATGTGGAGGGCTTCGGTGCTTATATGCAGCAGTATAAAAAGCTTTTGAAAGTGGAAAGAACCGCCGTTACGGTTCTGTAAAGAAAAGAGAAAAATGGACGAGCAAGTAAAATAGGAAATGGCGCGGAAGGTATTTGAGGCGCTTTGCCGGTATATGGATGATAACGGTCTGAATTAGGAAAAGAAGCCGGAAGAACTGCAAGTGATCTGTGCTTCTCAATCAATAATCAACCAGCCTTGCATTAAACACATAAATTAGAATTTATATTACCAACATTATCTTGCCCCCCGCACTTGTGAGGGGGGTGGCTGAGCGAAGCGAAGCCGGGGGGAGAAAACGAAACATCAACTCCCCCAGTCTAATTGCCTAAAATCGGCAATAAGACAGCCCCCTCATAAATGAGGGGGCCAAGATAAGGTATATGGATCTAAACAATAATTTACAGAAATATATATTGAGGGTGTTTTTCAGCATTGGGAAATACCCTCAGTATTATATTGACAAACACGAACGAATGTTCTATAATATAAAAAACGGCAGAAAGAGGGTTGCAGATGTGAAGGAAAAAACATATATCGCCATCGATCTGAAATCCTTTTATGCTTCGGTGGAATGTGTTAAGAGAGGCTTAGATCCCTTGACCACCAATTTGGTGGTGGCAGACGAAAGCCGCACGCAAAAGACCATATGCCTGGCGGTCACGCCATCGCTGAAAAGCTACGGCATTTCCGGGCGTGCCCGGCTGTTTGAGGTGATCGAGCAGGTGAAGCGTGTCAACGCCCTGCGCCGGGAGCGGGCGCCGGGGCGGCGGCTGACCGGCGCATCAGCAAATGCTGTAGAGCTGGAAAAAGATCCGTCTTTGGCGGTGGATTTTATGATCGCGCCCCCCCGGATGGCGGATTATATGGACATCAGCGCCCAAATTTACGAGATCTATCTGAAATATGTGGCGCCGGAGGACATTCACGTGTATTCCATTGACGAGGTGTTTATTGATGCCACGCCCTATTTACGCGCCAGCGGCTTGGACGGCTATGGCTTTGCCCGGCGTATGATCTTAGATGTGCTGCAGAGCACCGGTATTACGGCTACTGCCGGGATCGGTACCAATCTGTACCTGTGTAAGATCGCCATGGATATTGTGGCAAAGCATACGGAGGCTGACGAACAGGGGGTGCGTATTGCATATTTGGACGAAATGTCCTACCGCCGCCTGTTGTGGGATCACCGACCGATCACGGATTTTTGGCGTGTGGGCAGAGGCTATGCCCGCAGATTGGAGCGCATCGGCTTGTATACTATGGGGGATATTGCCCGGTGCTCCATCGGCAAGCCTACGGAGTTTTATAACGAGGATCTGCTTTACAAGCAATTTGGCATCAACGCCCAGCTTCTGATCGACCACGCCTGGGGCTGGGAACCCTGCACCATTGCCGACATCAAGGCCTACCGCCCCAGCACCAATTCTATCTCCACCGGTCAGGTGCTACAATGTCCCTATACCTGGGAAAAAGCCAAGCTGATCACCCGGGAGATGACGGATCTATTGTGCCTGGATCTGGTGGAAAAAGGGGTGGTGACGGATCAGCTTGTGCTGACGGTTGGCTACGATATTGAAAATCTTACTGATCCTGACATTGCTAAAAAGTACAAAGGGGAGATCATCACAGATCACTATGGAAGAAGTGTGCCCAAATACGGGCACGGAACAGTGAATATGCCTTGCCCTACATCCTCTGCAAGGGGGATCACCCAAGCAGTGATGGACCTGTATGACCGGGTGGCGGATAAAAATCTGCTGGTGCGGCGTATTACCGTTGCCGCCTGCCGTGTGATCCCGGAAGGGGAGAGCAGGCAGAGCTTTGAGCAGCTGGATCTTTTTGCCGATCCTCAAAAGGCCGGTCAGGAGCAGGAAAAGCTGGAAAAAGAAAAACGCCGCCAAAAGGCGGTGATCAGGATCAAGAGAAAGTACGGAAAAAACGCCATACTAAAGGGTATGAACTATCAGGAGGGGGCTACCACCCGTCAGCGCAACGGTCAGGTGGGCGGCCATCAGGCTTAAAATAGCATCAGATAAATCAGAATTTATATTACCAACATTATCTTGCCCCCCGCACTTGTGAGGGGGGTGGCTGAGCGAAGCGAAGCCGGGGGGAGAAAACGAAACATCAACTCCCCCAGTCTAATTGCCTAAAATCGGCAATAAGACAGCCCCCTCATAAATGAGGGGGCCAAGATAAGGTATATGGATCTAAACAATAATTTACGGACAGAAAAAGACTTTTAGGTGGGGAGAATATGAAATGAAGCATCAATATGACGATATTATAAATCTGCCCCATCCGGTATCCGCCCGGCGGGCAGGAATGTCTGCTTTAGACCGAGCGGCGCAATTTTCGCCCTTTTCCGCTCTGACAGGCTATGAGGATGTGATCGAGGAAACCGGACGGCTGACCGATTTTGCCCCGGAGCTGACGGACAGCAGCATTCAGCGCATCAATGAAAAGCTGATGGAGCTGTCTGAACAGGAAAATCCCGCCGTTACGGTGACCTGGTTTCAGCCGGACAAATACAAAGCCGGCGGCAGCTATCAAACAAAAAAAGGCCGGGTAAAGCGGGTGGATGCATACAACCAAACCCTGCTGCTTACCGACGGCACAGAAATTCCTTTATCCTATATTTACAATCTGTAATAAAAAAACGCCCCTTGGGCGCAAAAGCTTGGCAATATCGTTAAGTTAAGCTACTCTATGAAAAAAAAGGTGTCATTCCGACCAGGCGAAGCGCGTGGAGGAATCTACGCAGTGGCAATTGCATTAAAGAAACAATCGGTGCGAAGATCTTTCGACTCGCTTTGCTCGCTCAAGATGACACAGGTTTCGGTACTGCAATTCTGATCTAAGCGACATGGGAGATACTTACAGCATAAAAGCGAAATGACCCTTGGACTGCTGCTTCCTGTCTGACTCAAGAAACATTTTTGTGCAGCCAAGGGTCATTTCTGTTCACTCTTATTATCTAACATCCTTGATTAACCTCTCTTTCTACAGAATCAAACGATAATCTTTTGTCGAAATCCATTCCGCAGCATTCACTACTTTAAAACTTCCAACGTGCTCGAAAGACGAGCGACTTTATATGTGCCGGAACATTTCCCTTGGGGAGATTATCGTCTATAGGCCCGTATTTCAATTCCTTTGTGGCAACGGTCCAAATGCTGTTATCTGTTAATGTATCCTCTGTTGATGATGCAAAAATAATTTCAGCACTTGAAATTTGTACGAAGCTCGTTTTCTCTGTTAACACTTGATTTTCAAACTTAAGATTTTGCTATACTGTACTATAACACTCGTTATCCAAACTATCGGTTATCAGCTTTGAACGAACCACTTCAGAAATTGACGTTTAAGCCTGCAACTATCAGATCATTGGTATCACCCTTTCTGTCTATAGGTTAGCATAAGGAGAGAGGAAAATCAATCCGCAATGATGTACAAATATAAACGTGTGTTTTTGTGCAAAATACAAAAATCCGCCAGATGTGGACGCGAATGTATTGACAGATGATGGAAACTGTGTTATATTAAATCTGTTGGGGTCAGGAAAAGGCCCCTATATTTTTTGTCCGGAAAAGGAGAAAAGGTTATGACAAAGCTGTTGTTGCGCCTTTTTGCAAACTCAGATCCTGCCCAACCTCAGACCCGGGCAAAGATCGGTAAGCTGTCGGGCTTGGTGGGCATTGTTTGTAATGTGCTGCTTTGCGTGCTGAAGCTGACGGTTGGTACTATTTCGGGCTCTGTGTCCATTACGGCGGACGCGATGAACAACCTGTCCGATGCCACCAGCTCCATCGTGACGCTGATTGGATTCCGTTTGGCGGAAAAGCCTGCCGACGAGGATCATCCCTACGGTCACGCCCGGTATGAATATCTGTCCGGTCTGGCGGTGGCGGCAATGATCGTCGTTATTGGCTTTGAACTGGCAAAAACCTCGGTGGAGAAGATCATCAGTCCCACAGCAGTGCTGTTTTCTGTACCGGCGGTGATCGTGCTTGTGGGCTCTGTGCTGGTAAAGCTGTGGCTCAGTGCCTTTAACCGCTTTTTAGGCAAGCGCATCCAGTCAGATGCCTTGCTTGCAACAGCCACGGACAGCCGCAACGATGTGATCGCCACAGCCGCGGTTTTGGCGGCAATGGTGGGGGAAAAAGTGACCGGTCTGCAGATCGATGGCTTTATGGGTCTTGGCGTGGCGCTGTTTATTCTCTACAGTGGCGCGGCAATGGCAAAGCAGACCATCAGTCCGCTTTTGGGCGAAACGGCCAGCCCGGAGCTGCGGGAGCTGATCGTCGGTGTGATCCACACAGAGCCCAAGATCCTGGGTTACCACGACCTGATGGTCCACGATTACGGTCCGGGACAGCGCTTTGCCAGTATGCACGTGGAAATGGATCAAAAGGAAAGCGCTATGGAGTGTCACGAGATCATTGACAATCTGGAACGGATCTGCCTGCGGGAGCATAATATCCACTTGGTGATCCATTATGATCCGGTAGTCACCGGTGACCCGGAGATCGACCGGGTAAGAATACAGGTTCAGGATATTTTACATCACATCGACAGCCGCATCACCATCCACGATTTCCGGATGGTTCGGGGGCAGGGACATACCAATCTGATCTTCGATATGGCGCTGCCGGCGGAGCTGATGGCAAAGCAGAAGGGGATCAAGCAGCAGCTGGACGAGGCCCTGAACGACCTGGAGCAGACCACCTATTACACGGTGATCACCTTTGACCTGGAATCTTTTAACAGTTGACAGTTGACAGTTGACAGTTGACAATTATGCAGTTGCCTCCAAGGTAATATAAAAGGTGTGCGACGGTTAACTGATAATGACATTGCCCTTCTTAGGTGTCCAAGACAGAATAATAGCACAAAATTTGCGAAGCTTACGCAGATTTTGTGCTATTTTTCTATTTAGAAGGTGCCCCTGAAAACGGGACACGCTCTATAAATATTTTTTTAGTGAAAATCGGTAAGTGTATCCAAAAAATACGCATTTGTATACGCGTGCCTGCCACGGCTGTCGGTAACGGTCAGACGGAAGTATTTATCCTTTTCGCCCCACAGCTCAAATTCGGCATGCATAGGTCCGTCCGCACACTGCTGTTTAACGGCAGAATGTCTGCGGCCGGTATTAAAGGTGATGCGGCAGGCGCTGGGCGAAGTGATATGCACTTTATTATCCTCAAGCCAAAGCTCGTCGATCAGCGGACCTTGGGAGCAATAAAAATCACCGTTTAGCAAAGCTTCACCGATGAGGGTATGGTCCAGTTTTTCGGCCTTGATCATTGTAAAGCCACCGAAAGAGTCGTACATTGGGTCTTCTTTTCTGCGGTTGTGGTTATCGTCGCCTGCAATGCAGAAAATATGCTTGCCGCTGCGAAGCATTTCGTCATATACCCACGGATTGTGAATGTCATACCCGCCTGCAAAGCAGCTGCCATTAATAATTTCAAGCGCGTGCATATTGTTATACTTTAAATACTCATTCGCGCCCTCAAGTGACCAGTCGGGGTGGTTATAGGTTACGAAAAAACCGTTCTGACGACCTAAACGCATCATTTCGTTTATACATTCAGGGGTGTATTCCCGCTCGAAATCGGGTATGGAGGGGTCGTAAGCTGCCTGATCCCAAATCGGAATATTATGCTCGATATACTTTGTGCGGTGAAAGCATACCTGATATTCAATATCGGGGCGAAGTGCCACAAAGCAGATGTGACAAACCTTTATATCATCATAGGTGTCGCCTTCTTGCTTTTCCTGGTTGGCGTAAATTTCAAAACCTGAAAGAGCGAGAAAACCGTCGTCATTCAGCTGCCTGTGGTGAAACATCAGATCGTGGTCAGTATAGGCAATAATGGAATAGCCTTGCGCTTTATATGCCGCCTTCATTTCTTCGGGGGTTAATGCACCGTCTGAAAAAGTGGAATGTGAATGCAGATTGGCCTTAAAGAACTGACCTTCTTTTGGGAGCAAATATTTCTTCATAAAACTGCGCCTGCCCTTTCTTCTAAAAATTAATGCTTTATAGCTGCCAGTTCATTATACAGGGTAAAGCCTAAGATCAGCAGACCGCCTGCGATCTGCATAGGGGAGAGGGGCTCTTTCAGCAGTGTGACCGAAAGCACCACCGCCAAAAGGGGATCAATATAGCTTAGTATGGCGGTTTTTTGCCCCGGAAGCACCTTGATGGCGGAAAAATACAGGCAGTATGCAAGACCTGTATGTATTAGACCCACCACCAAAAGACAGATCCAGCCAGTCCCGTCCAGCGACTGCAGATTTATACCGTCGTTGCAAAGCACATAGGGCAGCAACACAATAATGGCAGCAAGAAATTGCAGGAATGTCCGCTGCAGACCGCTGATTTGAATTCTTTTGTTCAGCAGAACCACGGTGGCATACAGACAGGCAGCGCCCAAACCGAACAGAATACCCACAGTGTGGTTGGCATCCGCGGTGGGGTCGCCCAGTCCGGTGATCAGGATCAGACCAAGGGTGGACATACCAAAGCATAGCCACTGCCGGGGGCGGATCTTTTCTTTAAACAAAATCGGACACAGCACGGTGACCAGCACCGGTGCGAAATAATAGCTGAGGGTTGCAATGGAAACGGTGGTGTATTTATAGGCTTCAAACAGCAAGATCCAGTTGAAGCCCAGAGCAGCACCGGATAACAGCAGCAGGGGCAGCTCTTTTTTGATGTCCGCAAGGGCAAGCTTTCTGTGTTGCGCCAGCAGGAGCCCACCGATGAGCACAGCGGCCATCACCGCCCGATACAGCGCCAGCTCCCCGGAGGGGATACCGATATGACGGACAAAAACGCCCAAAGAGCCAAAAATGACCATAGAAATGATCAGCATAATACGACTGCGGCCTTGTGGGTACATAAGCTTTCTCCTTGTTACGATAAAGTGATCTGATTAGCTTATTGTACTTTCAACCGTGCCGTCAGTCAACTGTTTTTTATCCGGTGATCCGCTGGTTCAGCATACGGGTGGACTGCCGGGTGGTAAAGTAAATGATGACCCAGACCAGTGCGTAGCCGGCAACGAAAATGGCAGAGAAGATCAAAACAGGGGTCATTCCCGATTGCAGCCAGCCGTTGAGCAGATAGATCAGGATATAATCGGCGTACAGCACGATACCGTGAAGCAGTGCAGCCCAAAACAGGGGCAGCTTTTCGGCGGTATATACCACGGTGATCCCGGCGGCAACAAAGGCCATCAGGCTGACGGTGAGAATACCCAGGCATACTTCCCGGGGCGTCAGGCTGACTGCTGTGCCGGTGGCGCCTAAAATGCCGTAAACGATGGCAAGCACCACAGGACCGCCTACGGAGAAGGTCAGACCTCTTTTTAAAAATTCAACGATATACTTTTTCATTTTGCATTGTACCTCCTTTTAATATTTGCGAAGCACCGCCGGGAAACATAGTCCTCGTAGCCACTGCGAAAGCGGGCGTTGATACCGCCGGAATAGGTAGTGATGAATTTCTCCAGCCGTGCTTCGTTGGCAATGGTGGATTTGTTGATGCGGATGAAGGAAACAGGAAGCTGCTGCTCGATCTCATAAAGCCGCTGCTTTAACCGGTATTGCTTACCCTTTGGATCGATGGCGTAGGTCTTTCCGTCCAGCACGGTAATGCACTCGATCTTACTGTAGGGCAGCCACAGCATTTCGTCCTCCGTGTAGGCAGCGATCCTGTCACCGCCGTTTTGTGACAGGATCAGCGCTTCCAGCTGATCCGTCAGAGAGGAACGGCAGTGAACGGTGGCGGTTATTTCCTCTTCCTTTGTAGGGTCGATGATCAGATTAAATTTCATTCACGGTAACACCTCCTTGCACGTATAGTAGCACAAAGAAAATAAAAATGTTGTGATTTTGCCTTAACGGCTGTTTTTTGAAGCCAAGCGGTAAAAAGAGTGGAAAAAATAGAGGCAGTGCGCTATAATAAAATAGAAGGAGAGATATATATGACCCGTAGTACTGGAAGGCTGTCCCGGGATTTTACCGCAGGCAACATTCCGAAACAGCTGATATGGTTTATGCTGCCGTTTATGGCATCCAACGCCCTGCAGGTGTTTTACAGCACCATCGATATGATCATTGTGGGCGAATATGTGGGCACACCCGGTCTTTCGGCAGTGTCCCAAAGCAGTCAGATAATGAATTTTGCCTATATGGTATGTCTGGGCTTTTCCAATGCCGGGCAGGTGCTGGTCTCTCAGGCGCTGGGCGCCGGAAAGCGCAAGGAGATCAACAGCATTATCGGTACGCTTTTTACATTAATATTATCCTTTGCGCTGGTGCTTTCCGTGATCCTGCTGCTTTGCCGGAGCTGGATCATAACGGTGATGAAGATCCCGGTGGAATCTGCCGCTTATGCAATGGATTATCTGGTGATCTGCAGCATTGGACTGGTATTCACAGCCGGCTATAATATGGTATCGGCTGTGCTGCGCGGTATGGGCGATTCCAAGCGGCCCTTCCTGTTCATCGGTATTGCTTCTGGGGTCAATCTTGTGCTGGATATTCTGTTTACCGGCGTTTTAGGCTGGGAAGTAGCCGGCGCGGCTTGGGCAACCATTATCGGTCAGGCAGTATCGTTTTTGTTCTCCCTGTTCTATTTGCATAAGCATAAGCAAAGCTTTGGCTTTGATTTTAAGAAAGAAAGCTTTAAGGTGGATGTCCATTATGCCAAAATGATCGGCACGTTGGGCACACCTATGGCGATCCAGTCCGGCTGCGTCAATATTTCGATGCTGTTTGTCAATGCGATGGTCAATGATGTAGGCGTTGTGGCATCGGCAACCTTTGGCGTGGGCATCCGTATTGACGATATTATCAATAAGATCTCTTTGGGCATCCAGTATGCGGCCATGCCGATGATCAGCCAGAACATTGCGGCAGGGAAGCAGAAGAGAGCCCAGAAGGTGGTCTATTATGCCTGGCTGTATGCCGGTGTGATGACTGTCGTTTGTGTTTTGGCATATCTGTTGTTTGGCAAATACCTGTTTATGGCATTTTCTGACGATCCGCTGGTACACGAAATGTCCGGCACTTTTATCCGGGCAATTCTGTGGATGTTCCCGGCGCTGGCGGTGATGCGGGGCAGCGGCGCATTCATTCAGGGCATCGGCAACGCCAAATTCAGTATGGTGCTGGCGCTCCTGGACGGTGTGGTGTTCCGCATTGGACTGAGCTGGCTGTTTGGCATTGTGTTTGAATGGGGCTTCTATGGCTTCGTGCTGGGCTTTGGACTGGCGCCCTATGGCTTTGCAATTCCCAGCCTGATCTACTTTTTGTCCGGCGTCTGGAAAAAACGAAAGACCCTGGCAGAAGATATATAATAAATGTAAGAGGGTGTCCCGATTATTTTGGGACACCCTCAAAAACTTGCACCCGTAAATAATTGACAGTTGACAGTTGACAATTGACAATTATGGTGGTGTGGTCAGCACATTGGTAAGCCGATAGCATCAGCTTTGCGGGCTATTTTTAAATTATTTCCGGAGGAAATACCTTCATTGTCAACTGTCCATTGTCCATTGTCAATTAGCGCGCCAGCGCTGAAAAATCTGATTTCGTTCATTAGGTGTGTCAGCCGGTGGGGGAAAAATATCTTTTGCCGGTGAACATTTTTATTGACGCAGAGGGAAATATATGATAATATAGGATGGATAATGAGGTTAATATGCCAAATTATGCTCATATGATAAAAAATATTTTATAAAGAGGAGTAATCTATGAAGAACGCGAAAAGAATTTTAGCCTTGATCGTTGCGCTTGCGACGGTGATGGGTATGTGCGCTGTAATGGCAGGCTGTGACGGTAATGCCAACGGCGACGCCGAATCCACCACTGCCCCGGTTTTGGGCGAAAACACCACCTATAATATAACGGTCAAGTCTGCCGGTGGTATGGCGCTGGAGGGTGTGGCGGTATCCGTGTATGCGGACAGCACCCTGAAGGACCTGCAGAACTATGACGAAACTGATGCCAACGGCGAAGCTTCCGTCACCCTGCCTGCCAGCGACAGCTATGCTGTGACCCTGTCCGGTGTACCCAAGGGCTACGCCGTGGACGCCTCCTACAGCCTGACCGGCGCCAACACAGAGATCGTTCTGACCTCCTCTGTGATTCAGGGCGAGAATCTGGCCGATACCACTTTGGCTGTGGGCGATGTGATGTATGACTTTACGATCACCGACTGCAACGGTGAAAAGATCACACTGTCCGAAGTACTGCAGGAAAAGAAAATGGTCCTGCTGAACTTCTGGTATACCACCTGCTCCTGGTGTGTTACCGAATTCCCCATTATGGAAGAAGCCTATCAGATGTATAAGGACGATGTGGAAGTTATCGCTGTTGACCCCTACGGTGAACCCGATGCCACCATTGTTAATTTCGCCGCGACCTACGGCCTGACCTTCCCGATGGGTTCCTGCCCCACCACTTGGGCAAATACCTTCGGCATTTCCGGCTATCCCACCTCCGTGATCATTGACCGCTACGGTATGATCTGCGTTGTCGAAAGCGGCGCCATCACCAGCCTGCGCTACTTCACCAGTATGTTTGAGACAATGACTGCTGATGACTACGAGCAGAAGCTGTATCAGTATGTGGAAGAAATGGCTACCACCGTCAAGCCCACCTACGAGATGGACACTTCTGAGAATATTGCCGCTGTGCTGGGCGTTTCTGAGCTGGAGGTTGCCTTCCGTCCGGAAACCGACGGGGACAGCGCCGAATACTCCTGGCCCTTCATCGAGACGGAAAAGAACGGCGAAAAGTGCCTGAAGGCTTCCAATCAGGATATCGATGAATCCTACGCGATCCTTTATGCGGATGTGACCCTGAAGGCCGGCGAGGCGCTGGGCTTTGATTTCCTGCGCAGCACGGAGCTGAATGCGGACTATTTGCACGTGATCGTTAATGACGAAGCCATCTATTCCATCTCCGGCTATCTGGAGAAGGAAACCTGGGAAACCTGCTATCCCATCGTAGCAGCGCAGGACGGCACCTATGAAGTGGCCATCTGCTACATTAAGGACGAGTCCACCTCTGTAGGTGAGGATACTGTATACATTAAAAATATGCGTATCGTTAATGAAGCCGATGTGGATGCAGAAACCTACCTGCCCCGGTCGGCAGCCACATCTGCAGACGGCTTTGAGTATGAATATGTGAGCATCGTATTCAGCAATAATGACGGTTACTATCACGTAGGCTCCGAGAACGGCCCTCTGCTGCTGGTGGATCTGATGAACTACACCGAGTTCGATGAGGAAAAGACCATTTGGGAAATGACCTACAACGGCGACTTTACATATAACGGTGTAGACTACGAAGAACAGCTGACTCAGTACTGTAACTACGCTTCCAACTCCAACCTGCTGGGTATCTGCCCCGTCAACCAGGAGCTGTATGAGCTGCTGCTGGTGGTGGATGCTGTGAAGGGCTTCGATGATGAAGACAATATGGAATGGATGAAGGCCTGTAAGTACTATCAGGCTTACGGCACCAACGGCGTTCAGATGGAGGATCCCATCAAGGGTCTGGCGATCTTCTCTGCCTATACTGCCACAGAAGGCAAGGATGTACCCACCAACTATTTCTACTACAACCGCATTATTATGCCCAGAGGTCTGTTGGCAAAGTTTGTGCCCAGCCGCACCGGTGTGTACCGCATTACCTCTGAAAACGAATCCACCGACGGTGTTGACGGTTGGATCTTTGATGAAAACAGAGAGATCCTGCTGACCTATGAGCGTGACGAGAGAATGTATCAGATCGAGAACGAAGTTTCTATGCTCTACTATATGGAAGCAGGTAAGGCCTACTACATCGACATCGCTTTCTGGGATGTTTACGGCGAAGGCTACATTTATTATGATATAGAGTACGTGGGCAAGACCTACGATGCCTTCAAGGTTTGCTCCCCCGGCTACTTCACCTACGATTCTGACGCTACAGGTTCGGCAATGTATCATACGATCGCCGGCGGCATCAATGTGGTGCTGGGCGATGACGGCATCTACTATCACGACCTGGGCAACGGCAAGAAGGGCAGCCCCATTTACGCAGACTTTACCAGCATCACCATGTTGAACCGTCCGCTGTCCACCACAGAGGAAATGGCAGGCTGGATCGATCAGGGCGGCTTCGACTTCTCCAAGACTGAGGATGACCTGCAGATCCTGCACTATCTGAAGCAGAACGATAATGACCCCGAAAAGACCGATGAATACCTGAAGGAGTACTGGGGTGACGATTACGAAGCCTACTACGAGATTTTCCAGGTAGAGGATGTATTTAACGGCATCTACCACGGTAACGGCGAGGATCTGACCGAGGAGATCCGGAAATTTGAAAGTCAGATCATTACCAGCGGCAAGGAAGAGCTCCGCGGCTGTGTGATCGTGACGGAGGAACTGGCAGAGCTGCTGCAGAAGCTGATGGATAAGCTGACCTTTGCGGGTGTGGATTATTCCTGGTTGAAGGTTTGCTTCTACTACGACTATATGGGTAGATGAGGGCACACCAGCCCTCTACCCTGATTTGTGAGGTAAGATTATGGTGAAAATGAAAAAAATGATGGCGCTGCTCTTGGCAGTGCTGATGATGACCTCTGTACTGGCCGCCTGCGGCGGAAACGGTGACAGCGGCAACAGCAATGCAAACAGTACACAGGCTGATTACACCGTTACGGTTGTGGATGCTTTGGGCGTTCCCTACAGCTCCGGTGTGGTGGTCAAGTTTATGAAGGACGGCGTGCAGGCCGCAATGCAGATCCCTGACGAAGAAGGCAAGGCCGTCAAGACTCTGGACAAGGGCGATTATACGGTGGAGCTGCAGTATACCGACAGTGAAAAGCTCTACGTCTGCAACACCCGGGATATGACCCTGTCTGCTGAAAAGACCGAGCTGCAGGTAGAGCTGGTCTACGGTTTGGGTGAGCAGACCCGGACTCTGGGCGTAGGCGACAGTATTTATGATGCCGCTTATGTAGGCGTTGGCTGCACCAATGTGACACTCAGCTCCAGCGGCAGAACCTACTTTATGTTTGTTCCCACACAAGCAGGTCTGTATGAATTTTCCGTTGCCGGCAGCGATGCCCCCATCGGCTACTACGGCGCGGCCCACTTTGTGCAGGAAAATCCTGCCGTGGAAGTGGTAGATAACAAATTCACCCTTTCCATCCGTGAAGGCTCTATCAACACCGATGGCGGCAGCACTTTTGAAATGGTGCTGGGTCTGGATGCGGCAGAAGGCGATACCGTGCTGTGCATTCAGCGGCTGGGCGATCCGGAATGGACACTGGAGGATGAACCCTGGACGGTTTACAGCGCAACAGTCACAATCGAGCCCTATACACTGCCTGCCGGTTCTACCTTGAAGAGTTTTGATATTACCGCCTCCACCGACACCTATAATCTGGTGCTGGACGATAACGGCTATTATCACTTAGACAGCGCAGACGGTCCTCTGGTGCTGATGCGCTTGGGTCAAACTGAGGAGCCGCTGCAGTATCTGGATTGCTTCGAGACCATTTTGGAGCATTCCGGTGTGACCAAGTATTTCTTTGATGCGGAAGGCAATTTCGAGAAGAAGGAATCCTACTCCGAATGTCTGCTGGAGTACATTGCCTGCGTGGACGAGGAAAGCGGCACTTATCCGCTGACTGAGGACCTGAAGTATATTCTGCAGCAGCGTGGCGAATACTCCGGTTGGTTTGATCCGGAAAACTCCCTGTATCTGTTTGTTGATGGCAACGGCATTCCGCTGGACGGCATCAACAATGAGATCTCCTGGCTGTTTATGTGCAGCTATATTGCCTGAGAGGACGCCTTTTGTAAAACAATAAAAGTTGGGAGCGTGTAATCAATGACAGCAAAAAGAAAAAGCCTGCTGCTGATCGGCATTTTGTGCCTGGCGCTGTGCTTATGCTTTTCTGCCTGCCGTGATTCGGAAGTGACGGAAACCACTACCCAGCCTGACGATGTGACCGCACAGATGACTTACAGCATCGCTGTCCAGTCAGAAGGCGGTGTGGCGTTGGAAGGTCTGTCAGTTTTCATTTATGCCGACAGCAACCTGACCGATATGGTGGCTGTTGACAAAACCGACGCGGAAGGCAAAATGTCCTTTACCTATACCCCCAGCGACAGCTATGTGGCTGTGCTGACCAATGTGCCGGAGGGCTATGTGGTAGAGGAAGCATACGAAATCAAAGAAGAAGTAACCACCATTATTTTGGAAACGCAGCTGGTGGAAAGTGACCTGTCAACTGCGGTTTACAAATTGGGCGGCGTGATGGGTGATTTCACCTTCACTGCAGCCGACGGCGCGGAATATAAGCTATCCGAGCTGCTGGAGCATAAAAAAGCAGTTGTTCTGAATTTCTGGTTTATGGCCTGCAATCCCTGCAAGCAGGAGTTCCCTTATTTGCAGGAGGCTTACGAAGAATACAGTGACGATGTGATGGTTTTGGCGATGAACCCCATCGATACGGATAATGCCGAAGTTCCTGCGTTTGCGGAAAAGCTGGGGATCACGTTCCCCATTGGCGTGTGCGACAGCAACTGGGCCAATGCTATGCGGCTGATGTCGTATCCCACCACCGTGGTGATCGACCGTTTTGGCACTGTCGCGCTGCTGCACGTGGGTTCTATTCCCAATGCTCAGGTATTCAAGGATGTGTTCGCGTTCTTTACCGCAGATGACTATGTGCAGACTGTGGTGAACAGTGTGGAAGACCTGGAAACGACAGAAAAACCCGCTGATGCGGTGGAAAATCCTGTAGATGTGGGCGGTACGCTCACCTTTGACCTGACTCTGGAACCCGGTCAGATCCACTATGTGAACATTTACAAGGTCACCAATGTGTGGCTGCAGGTGGATAACAGCGATATTTATGTAGAGTATGGCGATAAGACCTATACCGCTTCCGGCGGATCTGTAGGTCTGCTGATCTCCGCGCCCAGTACATATGAGCCTGCCTATGTGGGCTTTGGAAACAGCGGTGATACCACCCACGCCTTTACAGTCAATATGAGCCCCCTGGCAGGCTCTATCGACAACCCCTATAAGTTTACCTTGGGTGAGTTTACAGCCAAGGTCGCGGCGAATAATGAAGTGGGCATCTATTATAGCTACACAGTGCCGGAAGATGGCTACCTGACACTGGAGTGTCTGAGTGTGAGCCCTTCGAATGTTGATTATGACTTCTTTATTCAAAACCTGAACACCAATGCTTTCCGCAATCTGGGCAGTGACGGTGGAAACAACAGTGAAAGCGGCAACCCGTCTTTGACCGTTGCGGTCAACAAGGGCGACGGACTGCGAATTTCCATCGGTACCTTGCCTGATGATACCCACATCTATCCTGCCGGTACCTTCAAAATGCTGGCAAGCTTCACCGCCGGTGAAGTGGAGGATGTGGTTGTACTGGGAAAGATCGACTATGCTGTGACTGTGACCGATGAAAACCGCGACCCGGTGGCGGGCGTGAAGGTCAATCTGTCCGGCACATTGGGCGGCAAGACCACGATGGTTACCGATGAGAACGGTGTGGCGTCTATGAAGCTGACAGAAGATGTTTATACTGGTTCTTTGGTCCTGCCTGTTGGTTATACAGTCAATACCACCCAGTTTGAGGTGACACCGGAGAGTCCCTTTGCATCCCTGAAGCTGGATACCGTTCAGGTTCAGAAAAAAGCCGATTATGTAGTTCGTGTCATCGATGCATCCGGCAATCCGGTTCCCGGCACGATCATTGCCATTGGCACCAGCTTTGGCATAACCGATGAGGACGGCGTGTATACAGTGAACCTGCCTGTGGACAGCTATACTGCTGTGATCGGCGCACCTGCCGGCTATGTGGCAGAAGCTGTTTCTGTTCCCTTCCCGGAGGGCAGCCAGACTCTGGCCATTACCCTGCAGAAGGCAGGCGGCAATTCCGGCACAACGGATCCTCAGCCTACCCAGCCTCAGGTAACGCAGCCCGGCGAAACACAGCCCGGTGATACCACACCCCAGATCACGATCCCGGGTATGACTATTCCTGGCGCAACACAGCCCGGCGCTACTACACCGCAGGCAACGGTTCCCGGCGCAACCATTCCCGGCGCGACCATTCCCGGTGCGACCCTGCCGGAGGAAACCGAAGATGAGACCACGGCGCCTGTGGTCACCACACCCACTACCGCGGCTTATACCGTAAAAGTTACCGATCACACCGGAATGCCTGTGACCAATATTATGGTAGCATTCCTCAAAAACGGTGTACCGGTGAGTATTACGACAGTCAACAACAAGGGTGTTGCCACAGTGGTTCTGGATAAGGATCAGTACACTGTTTCCTTGACCAGCTCCAGCGGTGCCGCACTGACTTATGATGCAGCCTCTGCGGTGCTTAGTGTCAACAAGCCTTCTGTGACCGTCAAGGTGGCAACCGCGACCAATACATCTACTTATAATAATGAAGCCTATTGGGGCGGATTCTATACCCTCAGTTCCGGTAGTACGATCATTGATTTTACAAACAATAATAACTATCAGGCGGAGGAAGGCTACTGGATGTTTGTGTACTATCCCAGTATGTCCGGCGAGTATACCGTTACAGCCGGGGAGAATGTGGAGGCAGCCTACTTTGGCAGCATCAACTTCCTGAATAAGAGCAAGGATAGTAACAATGCAGACAGAAGCTTTACTGTTACCAGTAAGGACGGCGAGTTTGCAAATAACAACCAGCCCAGCTATGTATTCGGCTTTAAGCCGCAAAACGGTGCGACCAGCGCGGTCATTACCGTTGTAAGAACCGGCGACGCGCCGGCAGAATTGCCCGTCAATATTTACGAACCTGCCAAAACACCCACAACCTTTACAATGAAGGAAAGCGGTACGCTGACTTATGTGGACATCACCAAGGATGTGACCATCAAGAAGAAGGCAGACGGCAACTACTATATTACAGTCGGCGGCAAGGATAAGAAGCTCTATGTCAACCTGGCAATGGAGGCACCTTACCTGACGATGAGCAATATGATGGGTCTGAGCTACAGCGGCAGCGAATGGGCTACCGGCAGTATGGGCACCGGTCTGAAGGGTCTTCTGTATGAAGGTGATGTAGCAGTAGCTATCGAAGACTTCACCACCTGTATGCATACTTATATCAAGGCCACCGATATCAACACCGGTCTGTATCCGCTTAACGATGATTTGAAGTATATGTTCCAGCAGGCCGGCAGCTATATGCGCTGGTGGGTAAAGGATCACCCCAACTACCTGTTTGGCGATGTGACAGTTGATCCGGATAGCGCCTGGATGTTTGCAGTGTGCTATATGAGCTAACCTGAATTTTTAGGAGGATAATACAATGAAAAAGTTAATTGCACTGCTGCTGATGCTGTGCCTGGTAACAAGCCTGTGCGCCTGCGGCGGCAACAATACAGAAGAAACCACCACCGAACCGGAAGTTATTGTGGATGACAATACCACTGAGGAGCAGACCCAGGATACCACCGAAGAGGAAACAACTGAGCCTGAAGCTACCGGCACGACCTACACCGTGAAGGTTGTTGACGAGGGTGGCAACCCCGTCGTTGGCGCTTTTGTGCAGATCTGCGCTGAAGTGTGCGTCCCTGCGCTGACCGATGATAGCGGCGTTGCAACCTTTGCCAACCAGGAGACCCGGGATGACTACAAGGTGTCTTTCTCTGCTATGCCCGAGGGCTATGAGCTGACCACTGAGGAGACCGAATTCTACTTTACTGATGGCGCTACAGAGATGACCATCACCCTGAAAGCGATAGCGTAAAGTAAAAATCGTAACGGAAGCGGCGACGCCGTTTCCGTTACGGAAGAAAAACGCTAAAACCAATCAGGAAGGAGATAGGCGATTATGAAAAATAAAAAGCTTTTGGCGTTGTTCATCTGCTTGGTTTGCATATCTGTCTGTATCTTTCTGCTGACTGCTTGCGGTGGCAATAAAAATACTGAAACGACTACAGAGCCTTCTGAAAGTGTTTCGGATACCACCGAACCGGAAACTACCGTTCCGCCAGTCGAGGAAACAACAGAGGAGCCCACGGCTGAGGCTACCGAGGAAACCACCGAGGAGCCTACAGAGCCGGCTACACAGCCCGCCAACAACTCCGGTGGCTCGACGCAGGTAACGACACCGCAAACGACGCAGCCGGAAGAAGAAACGCAGCCGGAAGAAACCGTTGAGGTGCCTGCTCCGGGCGCGGAAAACAATGCCTATGTAGAAAACTTTACCAGTACTATCGGCCAGTTCACAACTGTGAAGATCCCGGCCGGTGAGGGAATATTCTATACGCTGAAGACCCCCGGTCATTTCCTGCGGATCAGCCATAAAGACGTTTGGGTGATCTACGGCGAAAAGACCTATAAGCCGGTGGACGGCTTGTTGGAGATCCCTCTGCCTGCCGATGGCAGCAAGCCTATGGCAATGCAGTTTGTAAACAAGGGCGCTGAAGAACAGGCGTTTTCTGTCAGCATTCTGGATGCGAAGGGAACGGCGTCCAATCCCAATCCCATTACATCCGTAAAGGATATGTCGGTGACGCTGAGCAAGGGCGATACCGATGGCATCCACTATGTATGGACCGCCGATAGCGACGGTCTGTTGAGAGTGGGTGTAGCCAGCGCCAAGCCCAAGACCGTGTCTGTTGACGTGGCATTGACCGTCAACGGCACGACCGTGAAGCTGACGGACAATGCCGGCGATGTGGTGGAAATTGCTGTCAGCAAGGGCGATCAGGTCGCTATTGCGGTTACAGCCGCAGATGGCAAGGCTGTTGAGGCTGTGATCAGCGGTTATGTGATCCCGATGGTACAGCTGAGCGTCACAAAGTGCCCCTCCAGTGAGGCATCTGTTTCCGTACCCGCTCAGGGCACGGTGATCTACCAGATCTCCGGTGCAAACGGCAACGTGATGCGTATTAAGCACAGCTCTGTGGCAGTGATCTATAATGGCACTGTTTATGAGCCTGATGACAACAATTTTGTAAAGCTGATCCTCAGCGACGATGTTGCACAGCTGGAGATCTATAACACCGGCAATAAGGCCAATACTTACACCTTTAGCTTCAGCTATCCTCTGGGTCACTATCAGAACCCTGAAAAGCTGACGCAGATCAAGGAAAATACAGTTAAAGCCCAGCTGGCCGGCTATTGGTACATCTATACCGCGGAAGCCAGCGGTGAGCTGATCATCGGCACGGAAACGGAGAATGTGGAGATCTTCCTGCTGAACGACCGTACACAGCAGTATGCCAACCTGTGGTATACCAACGACAGCGGCGAAGCTGTTCAGGGCGAGAATGTCTGTGTGGCAGTGGAAGCAGGGGATAAGATCTATATCCAGATCCTGCACGCAAATAATATTGAGCTTCAGCTCAGCGGACGGATCGCTTCTGTGGAATCGGCTGCTGT
This sequence comes from uncultured Oscillospiraceae bacterium, assembly GCA_964560245.1. GTDB lineage: Bacteria > Bacillota > Clostridia > Oscillospirales > Oscillospiraceae > Faecousia. The sequence goes on from CAZLLC010000005.1 coordinate 29,622, forward strand.
GGAGCAGCTGCCCTACAGCCTGAAAACGGTGAAGGTGGCTGCAGGAAGCTATGTGTTCTATGAGATCAACGGCGCGGCGGACAGTGTTCTGACCGTTACAGCCAAGAATGTGGCAGTGATTTTGGACGGCGTGACCTATGAGCCGGACGACAGCGGCGTAGTGTCCGTGCCGGTGCAGGCAGATGCTGTGCGTATCCAGCTTTGCAATACCGGCAGCAAAGATACAGCTTATACGATGAACTTCGATCACCCTGCAGGCAGCGAAGAAAAGCCGGAAGAGCTGACCAAGCTGGAAGATGTGAAGGTCGATTTGGAAAAGGCTGTTTATTACTACACCTATACAGCCAAGACCAATGGTCTGCTCAGCTTCAGCACAGATCATACAGATACCTACATCATGCTGACCAACGAAACCACCGGAGAAACCGGTAGCCTGTGGTACACCGGTGATGACGGTCAGGTGGTCAAGAATGACAGTGTCAGTGTGGCGGTGAACAAGGGTGATGTGATCACCGTTCAGGTGGTCAGCGCGGAAGCCGGTGTTACAGAAGTCACGATTACCGGTCTGGAGGAAACTGTTGCTGTACTGACAGTGGAGCAGCTTCCCTATAAGGTTAAATCCGTGAGCGTTGCTGCCAAGGGCTATGTTTATTATGATATTTCCGGTGTCAGCGGCAATGTGCTGACCATCCAGTCCAAGAATGTGACTGTGGTATACAACGGCACCACCTACGAACCGGATGAAAGCAATATCGTATCTCTGAAGCTGGATGCAGAGCCTGCAAGAATCAAGCTGTGCAATACCGGCAAGACACAGACGACTTACACAATGAACTTCCATTATCCCGTGGGTCATCCCGAGAATCCGGAGAATTTGACCAAGCTGGGCGATTTGGATGTTGCATTTGAAAGCGGCAGCTATTATTACACCTATACGGCACAGATCACCGGTCGGATCGTATTCGGTACTGCCAATAAGGACACTTATATCGTCCTGGTCAATGATACTACGGAAGAAACAGCAGCTCTGTGGTACACCGATCCCGATGGCCAGGTGGTGAAAAACGAAACTGTTGGCATTGATGTGAAGCCCGGCGATGCGATTACCGTTCAGGTATTTGCAATGGATACCGGTTTGACAGAGGCTGCCATCAGCGGCCGTGAAGCCTATGTGCACGCACTGACAGAGGATCAGTTGCCGGTCAGCTATGCTTCTGTACCGGTTGCCGCAGGCAACAGCCTGTTCTATCTGGTCAGCGGCATCGATGGCAATATGCTGCAGATCACCGGTCAGAGTATGACTGTAAACTATAACGGCGAAAGCTGCACGCCCAACGAAAGCGGCGCGGTGGAGCTGAAGCTGACAGGCGACGAGCTTATTCAAATCAGCAATACCGGTAATGAAGAAGCGGTTTATACACTGCGTTTTGACTATGCGCTGGGTCATTCCAGGAAGCCGGAAGCACTGGCTGCCTTGGGACAGATCGATGTTGTGGCGGAAAACGGAAGCTACAGCTACAGCTATACAGCTCTTGCCGATGGCAAGGTGATCTTCAGCACCGAATCGGATGATGTGGACATCATTCTGACCAATACCACCACTGAGGAAACGGCTGCGCTGTGGAGCACCGATGAGAACGGACAGCCTGTAAGATCGGACTATGTGGGCATTGCGGTGCTTGCCGGCGAGCAGGTACATATTCAGGTCGTTTCCAAAGAAGATGCTGCCGTTCAGGCACAGGTCACCGGCGTGGAAGCCGTGGCTTTGGAAATGAACAATGATCAGCTGCCCACCGTGGTGGATACAGCAAATGTGGCAGCAGGCGAGAGCGTCTATTATGAGATCTCCGGAATCTGCGGAAATATGCTGGAGCTGGAGGCGGTCGATACAGTGATCGTTATGAACGGCACCGCTTATGAGCCGGATGAAGCCGGTCATATTCAGATCAAGCTGGGCAGTGTCAGCGATACCGCAGTGCTTCTGCAGATCTGCAACAGCAGTGAGCAGGATCGCGGCTACAAGCTGAACTTCTCCTTCCCGGTCGGTCACAGCAAGAATCCTGAGAACCTGACTGAGCTGGGCGAATTTACAGCAGTTTTGGAAGCTGGTACTGACGGTTACTACTATGCTTATACCGCCCAAAAGGCCGGACAGCTGGTCCTGAATCTGTGGGAGAGCCCGGAGGATACCCTTACCGATGTGATCCTGACCAACAGCCGCACAGAAGAATCTGTCAGCCTGTGGGTGGAAGTTGACGGCGAATTTGTATTCAACTACAGCACGGCAATGCTGGTACTGCCCGGTGATGTGATCACTGTTCAGACAACCGTTACCGCACTGGATGACGCCAGCGTTTGCATCGACGGTCAGGCAGTGCTTTACGGCGAATTCTGCGGCGGTGAGGACAGCCCCATTATGGTGCAGTTCCCCGGCTTCACAGCGCAGATCCCCGCAGGCGAGACCCTGTATTATCAGGGCTACAACCTGTCTGAGCTGCTGCTGAGCGTCAGCGGTGAAGCAACGATTACTTACGGTGGCAATACCTATGAAGCGGTGGATGGCGTGGCATCGTGTATGCTGTTGACATCGGGCAGAGTGCCTGCTGTATTTGCCATTACCAACACCGGCAGTAAATTAGCGTCCTACGAAGTAGAGTTCCTGTATCCTGTTGGTCATAGCCAAAATCCGGATACGCTCCAGCTGGGCACCAATACAGTCAACAAGGTGCTTGCAGGTATGTCTGACCATATCTACACTTATGTAGTGCCTAAGGACGGCACCTTGAAGCTGACCTTTGATACTGCTGCCCAGTGGGTCTACGCAGTGGACAATGTGGATCAGGGCATCTACGGTGAGACCTGCTACAGCGATGACGATCCCCAGGTGAATGAAACCCAGATCCAGGTATCCGAAGGTGATATGCTTCAGCTTCGGGTCAACACCTATGATCCGGAGAATCCCGGCACCAATCCTGCCGGCTCCGTCAGCTTCACAGCAGATCTGCATACCGGTCCTGTGGAGATCGCAGACATTTCCGTACCCTATCAGCTGGAAATGATCGCAGGCGAAACCGTCACACTGACAGCCAATGTATTTGGTCAGCAGCTGAAGATGGTGGATGCGCAGAATGTGACTGTGATCTGCGGCGGCGAGATCTATGCAGCCGATGAAAGCGGCACACTGCAGATGACCTTCCCGACCAATGACAGTGATGCAGAAGCGCTTGAATTTATGGTGCATAACGGCGGCGCGGTGGATAAGACCTTTACATTGCTGTTTGGTGAACAGAAAGGCACTTCGGATAATCCTGATACCTTTACCATCGGCACCAATGTGGCGGTTTGTGAGGCAGGCAGCGACGGTTATCACTACACCTTCACTGCGGAAACCGCGGGCAAGCTGAAGCTGGCACTTTCTGAGGGCTATACCTGGAAGATCAAGTACGGTACCCGAACCTACACCAGCGACAAGACCAAGAGTCTGAGCCTGAGCCTGACAGCAGGTAAGACAGTAGAGATCATTATTTTCACCTATGATCCGTCCAATCCTGATGAAGTTCCTGCAGGCTCTGTAGAGTTCACGGTAACATTTGGATAAACCGAAACAAAATTTAATCCCCCACTTTTGTGGGGGATTAAATTTTGCATCAATGAGGCGGATAAACTGTTATAACGAACCCCGGACACGGGGGATCTATATAAATATTTATTTATTGACAGTATTATATTTGCAGATATATAATAAAAATGTAAATAATAGACGGACGGCAATGTGTCTTTATAAGATTTATAAAAAAGGCGTGTCAATCAGATAGCTTAGTCGTTTGACGGGGACAAGCAAGGGAATTGTAGAAAAATTCCTAAAAGATTAGAAAAAGACAGAGAACCGCCCCTGTCTTCTTAGCATTACTATTAGATGAGGGGATATTATGAGTTTTTTTGACTTGTTGGATATTTATGAAATACTTATTCAAATTAGATTTTCTATAGATACGGATGAATCACAACAACTGATTTCCTTACTGTTTGATGCATTACATTTGAAATTAGGGAAATTATTACATAATCAAAATGTTGACGACAAGTTTATTCGTGAATATATTTTAGATAATTGTGAATTTGAATATATAAAACTAGGTTCATTTGATGATAATTATTCAAATGGTAATATTATGCCTAATGAAACGAATGTCCTATTTTCTTTTTTTATAGTTGTGTCTGCTGTTAAGAAAAAAATATCTACTGGAGAATACAGCGAGGCGTTTTTCTTAGTTGATAAGTTTCATAATTACCCTGTCAACATACTTATGTCTAAAAAAAATGCAAAAAACATGATAGTTAAAGATGCAGGATTCTTACTTAAGACAGGAATGGTTTAGGCAACACAGGGGACGTAGCACAGGGGACGGTTCTGTGTGTTGACGAGCTGTCTGATCTGTGCTACTATGTTGGTGAGGTGATGGACTATGCCCAGGCAAGGAAGAAAGAAAAGCGAAAGTGGAATTTAC
>CAZLLC010000006.1:0-31022 GCA_964560245.1 uncultured Oscillospiraceae bacterium
CTTAGCAGAAATGATTATGCGTAGATCCTTCGACTCCGCTTCGCTCCGCTCAGGAAGACACTATTTCGGTACAGATCGGTTGACAAGGTGCAATCCTTGCACGATACGACACTCCCCCCGGCTTCGCGTCGCTCAGCCACCCCCCTCACAAGTGCGGGGGGCAAGATGATGTTGGTAATATAAATTCTGATTTAGCGGGCAAACAGTTGTAAAGTGAGAAAACTTATGTTAATTTGATATAAGGAATTTTACAAACTCAGTCGTATAATAAGTGAAGGGATTCCTTAAGGAGGAAATGATATGGATAACGGCGCAAGTAGCTACCGCCGTTTCCTTAATGGTGATGAAAGCGCCTTTGACGAAATTATGAAGGAGCTGTTTCACGGACTGGTATTCTTCATCAACGGTTTTGTCCACGATCTCCACGCAGCGGAGGATCTTGCTATCGATGTTTTTTCCGATCTGATCGTACATAAGCATCGGTACAATTTCAAGGTAAGCTTAAAAACCTACCTGTATATGGTGGGCAGAAGCCGGGCGCTGGACTATATCAAGCACCGCAAGCTCCTTGATTTTACAGAGCTTTCCCAAGTGCGGGAGCAAGCCGATGACAGCGCGGCGTTGGAGCAGATCGTATTGGCAGACCAGCGCAAACGGACGGTGCATAATGCCTTTGCAAAGCTGCCGGCGGAAATGGCATCGGTGGTACACCTGATCTATTTTGAAGATATGTCCTATGAGGAAGCAGCGAAAGTAATGAAAAAGAACCGCAAGCAGGTGGATAACCTGCTATACCGGGCAAAAAAGGAGCTTCGCATCATTCTGGGAGAGGATGGTGAGCGATTATTATGAGAGAATTGAACGAATGTCAGGCGGAGGTATTTCGCCGTAGTGAAAAAAGAATAGCCATGGCTAAACGGCGCAGAAAACAGACTTTGGCGGTCTGTATTCCACTGGCGCTGGTGGTCACGGTGCTTGCAGCGCGTTTTCTGCCGGCGGCAGAGTCACGGGAGCCGGAAAAAAGTGAGGTTTCTACGGCCTTGAGAGGGGAAGGAGAGACCAAGCCACTTTATACCGGTTTAACGGATGTTCCTCAGGCAAGTGTAACCTGCTCCGTAGAGCAGATTTTGGTGACCGGAATGGGTATGGAGCAAAGCTATACGGCGGTTGCGCAGATCACGCAGATTTGTGATCAGCTAAAAGAATATGCAATGCCGGAACCGGAGTCCAACGGGGCAATTCCCCAGACCACCATGGTAGGCGCAGCGGGCTTGCAGGAAGACAAAATGAAGGATTATACCAATTATTCTTCTCCCGGGGGCTATACCATTACCGTTTTCTATGCAGATGGCAGCAAGGAGGTCTTTTGGTTAGCCGACGATGTTCTGACGGATCAGACCCGGGGAGAATCCTTCTCCTTGACACAAAGCCAGCTGGAAGCGCTGAAAGAGCTGCTGGGCATTGCCCAGTGAGGATCAATGTGCCGGAGGATGTGAAAAAATGAAAAAGATTATGGTATTTTTGGTTGTATGCGCAATGCTTACAGCTTTGATAGGCTGTAAGCCCTCTGTACAGGTGACGGAAACCACAGAGCCAACACCGTCCACTACAGCGCCTGTGCGAACTGATGCAGAGCTTGTGTACCGCGCCCAGTATATCCGCACCAACTGCCTGCAGGACAGTGCGGTGTTCCCCAATGTGCAGGTGATCGGCAGCCTGCAGGCGCTGAACGATTACTACGAAGCTTTTTGCGAAAGCTACGACCTGGAGCGCAAGGAGCAGGTCTATGCCGATACCACCATTGGCTTCCTGGATGCCTGCGATGCCTACGATGAAGCCTTTTTCCAAGACAATTATCTGATTTTTGTGCTTTTGGAAGAGGGCAGCGGGTCTACAAGGCACACGGTGAACCGGGTGCAGCAGACAGGCGGAAAAATAGTTGTTTCTGTTGAAACCCAGACCCCGGAGGTTGGCACCTGCGATATGGCGCAGTGGCACGTTATTGTGGAATTAAGCCGGAAGAAACCTATACCTACAGCCCTGGATGTGCAGGTATATTTAGATGACGCTTTGGCGTGGGACGGTGGGCCGGTGGCACCCATCCAGCTGGAAAGCGAATTTCAATTACCCCCGGCGGGCGTACTGATCACGCCAGAGGGGCAGTATCCGCTGCAAATGGGCACCTGCACCTGGACCCGTGAAACGGAAGGTGACACTTATCAAACCATCTGCTGGGATTCCTCCGGGCCTTTGACGGAAAAAGCGCTGGAGCCGGTTGTGATCAGCAGTGACTATGCAGAATCTGTATCTGTGCCGGTATCGGGGTCTTCAGAATATGCGTCCACCAATATGCAGGGCTACCTTGTAAAGCTCAGCTGGGAAATGACACCCAACAAGGTCACCTATACCTGCTGGCCCGATGGGATATGGAAGAACAGCAGTGTTCAGCAAGAAACCGTGTACACACAGAATAATATGACCTTTTATGCCAAGCCCGGCAGCTATATTTATGAAATTCAGGCAACATGGGCACAGGGCACAGCCAATTACTATGTCTATATTGTGGCGGGATTAGAGCATACCCATGAGATCACCAATGCTCCGCAGATCGTGGAGGATCCGGTGGAGGTCTTTTGCGGCAATACCCAAACCACCCTGTATTTTGGAGAAAAGTCCTATACTTTTATGTATGACCATTCCGTGACCCTGACGGATATCCTGATCAATTTGGACTACAATCCTGCAAAAATCTGCAAGTGCCTGGCAGAATATAAGGTGGATACAGAATTTGGCACAGATTACGGTGTAAATCTGACAGAAGGCTATGCCCGCTGTGAGAAGGGACAGGCAGACCTGACAAAGGAACAGATCGATCTGATCAAAACTGCGATCGAGTGGGCGCAGAACAATGTTCGTCCGGAATACACCGGTCAGTGGCTGGATAAAGAAACTGCCCAGAAGTGCGATTACGATATGTTCAGCGATATTGTGATCACCGAGATCTATGAAGACTGCTTCTTTGCAAGAACGGTGGTTCCGTTTCCGTATCAGATCAAGCTCAACGGCACAATATCCGAGGATTGGTGCGTAGGCGATCAGGTGATCTGCACCTACGAAAATGCCTACTACGATGATGCAACCTCCCGGATCGAGGCGGATATGCTGACCATTGAAGAAAGTGATTTTGCACTGCAGCCCGGCGTTGCCTACAAGCCGGTGATCTATCTGTACCCGGAGGAGAAAACCGAGGTGTTTGTGCAGCTGGCGTTGGAGGACAAGCTGACCTGCACCTATCCGGCATACAATGAGGGCTGGAAAGTTACTGCTGCGCCCGATGGCACACTGACAGATGAAAAGGGTCAGACCTACAGTTATCTGTACTGGGAAGGGGAAACCAATGCCCGGTGGGATATGACACAGGGCTTCTGCGTTAAAGGCGAAGATACGGCGGCATTTTTGGAAAAAGCCCTGGAAAAGCTGGGGCTGAACCGCCGGGAAGCCAACGAATTTATCGTGTACTGGCTGCCGCTGATGGAGCAAAACCCCTATAACATCATCTCTTTCCAAACAGATGTGTATACCGATGCGGCAAAGCTCAATGTGCAGCCGACGCCGGACAGTGTGATCCGGGTGTTTATGGCGTGGCAGGCTGCCGGGGAATATGTGCAAATACCTCAGCAGGAATTGACTGCCCCGGAAAGAACGGGCTTTACAGTGGTAGAGTGGGGCGGCACGGAAATCAATTGACAGTGGACAATTGACAGTTGACAATTACGGTGTAAACTGTTTAGCGTACCATCGAAAGCGGTATGCACCAAAGGCTCCCCTTTGAGGGGAGCTGTCGAGCGAAGCGAGACTGAGGGGTGGTAAATCTGCACACTTAGCAAAACACCCCTCAGTCATATTGCCTAAAGTCGACAATATGCCAGCTCCCCTCAAAGGGGAGCCTTTGCTGCGCTAAATTCTGATTTATTGACGGTTGAATTATGGAATTTGAGGACGGCACCACTGCCAGCCTGACTATGACCGCCTTTGGCGCCGGGGGCAGATATATCCGGGTGCTTGGTACAAAGGGCGAAGTATTTATGATCAGCGGCGAAGAATTTGTGGTCTATTCCTTTGCTGACCGGAAGGAAAAGCGTTTTTCGGTAGCAGCTTGCGGCAATTCCATTGCAGATGGATACGGCAGCGGTGACACCGGTATTATGGTGGATGCGGTGCAGTATTTCGGCGAGGGTATTGCCAGCCCGTCGGTGTGCGACGTGCGGATGTCCTACATTAGCCACCTGATCGCCTTTGCGGCAGAAGAATCCCGCTTAAGCGGCACGGTGGTAGACCTGGACGCATATTCCCAGGCTTTGGGAGAATGAAGATAATACCCGTGGCGGTTCGATCTTTTGAACCGCCACGGGCTTCTTTGTTTGCAGATGTAAATCTAAAAACTTATATTGACCGTTGGAAAAGGCTTCTCCTTGAGGAGAAGCTGTCACCGAAGGTGACTGATGAGGTGTGCGGCAGGCAGTTACATCTAAAGAAAGTTTTCTGCGAGATCACAGTACAGTAACACCTCATCCGCCCCTGCGGGTCACCTTCCTCTATCAGGAGGCTTTGGGGCTGTCCCATCATAGTCAGGTTTTAGGTGAAACAGGGGAGTAGGGGCGGCCTGCTGCCAGGGGGGCAAAGGGTTGCAGCCCTTATTTTGCTTTTTTCTTGAAGATAAATTTACGGAAAAGGATCACATTCATTACAGCGAAGAATGCCACGAAAATGATCATTGTCAGTGCCGGAGCTTTCGGTGCCAGGGTTGCCAGGAACATCATCGGGAAGCCGAATACGATGGCAGGCAGGGTCTGATAGATCATATTGTCAGATGCCGGGGTCTTGAAATCACCGTCGATCTCACGAAGCAGGATGGTGCCGGTGCTGGCAGTGCCGGTGAGCATACCGTACATCACCAAAAACTGTTCCTCCACATACTCGGGGAAAAGCTTTTTGGCAACGATGCGGTTGTAAACATAAGTAACCACCATACCCACAACACCCAAAATCAGGATAATGCCCCAGAACTGCTCCAGAATATCCAGACGGATGGCAGCCACACCGGCAACCACCATAATGTCAAAGAAGAAGTTACTGATCCGGGTCAGCAGGAAGTTGTTGGTATACTTTCTGTGGATGATGTTTTTCTTCCGCAGGAAGTTCATAATCAGCTTGGTCAGGGTAGCCGCGATCACGCCCAGCAGGAAATTGAAGCCGTAGATCACGGAGCGCATACCCGGCAGCAGATTGCCCAGCAGATACATCAACGCATAGGCTGCCAGATATGCCACAAAGATCAGGGCGATCTGAATGGTCAGCTTGTCGATGCTCTCCTGCATAGGGATCTCGTTTTCTGTTTCGATGGGCTCTGACTGATTACTGCCGTCCTGACGGGCGGATTTGACCAGCTTGCCCTTTTTCCTCATAATATTCAGGTGCAGAACGCCGCCGATGGTGGCACTCAGGAAGCCCAGCGCCGCAATGGTCAGACCAAAGCTTTTGCCACCCACAAAGCCGTACTGTGTTTCGTAGATATTGCCGTAGTTCAGCGCCTGACCGGTGCCCTGACCGTAGCCGAAGGGCAGCAGCACGCCGGCGGCAACAAAGAAATCCTTCATAACCAGCGCAGCGAGCATTGTGATGCCCATGCCTACGATGGCCTGCAGCAGATAGGTGCTGACGGTGGTGACACCGGAATCAAAGATCTCCGTTGCCCGCTGACCGGTCAGCTTGGTGCCGCTGGTCTTTAAAGAGGAGGCAATAAAGCCCAGCGCTAAGGCGTGATATGTAATGATCTCCAGAGTGGTGGTGCCGTTGGAGCCAAACAAGGCGGTATCGAACATCACATCACCGGTGATGGTCTTGTAGATGGCTGCAACGATCAGCAGAATGCCGCCGCCGATGACGGAGGTGGGGATCAAAGATTGCTGCAGCAGGGGAATACTTCTTTTTAAAATATTGCCGGCCAGCATACTGCCCAGCAGTACGGAGATCACCATTATGAAGCCCCATACACTAAAGTCCCAAAAATTCTCCATTTTCTTCTCCTTTAATAATGTTATTGTAACGGTGGAAGAAATTTACATACTTCAGGGCGTTGAACCGCTTGTCACCGCAGATCTGATATACATTTTCGCCGTGATAGATGTTGATCTTGTTTTTGCCCAAAACACAAACCGCATCCGTTTCCGCAAAGGGCAGATCATACGTTTCGCCTGCCGGCGGCAGAAGCTGGATCCGATCACCGTAGAGCCGGATGCTGACACATTTGTGCATCAGCTCCTTGTGACTGCATACGATCACCCGGGACATCTGTCCCTGTTCCTCGTATACCGGTTTGTCGGTCAAGCCTTGCAGATCCAAACGGTTTACATAATCACACTGATAATCGTACCACTGCGCCACATATTCAAAGGGAACACCGGTCAGCCGGGTATCCGGCAGATGGCGAGCCTGCAGACCGCATTTTTTACAGGTGATCAGATCCTTGTGGCTTTCAAAGGCAGAAAGACCGCAATTGGGGCAAACATAGATGGCTCGCTCCAGGTATTCTGCCAGCTTTTTGTGGCGGAACTGGGCAGACCCGTGGGCTTCGTCCACGTAAAGCCCCTGACAGACCCGGTCGTACAGCGCCTGTTCGGACATTTGCTTATATTCTTCCGGCTCGATGACCTGGGATACGAAGCCCCGCATTTTGCCCCGGCGCACCACATCGCTCCAACGGGGCTGGATGCCGTAGCCACCTTCAATGCGGAACAGGGCGATGGGCATACTGAGCTTCCTGGCAAGGGAGATGATGGAGGGCTTGATGTATACGGTCCTGCCGTGGTATGTACGGTTACCCTCGGGAGCGATCACGATGGTGTGCCCCTCACGACCCACCCGGATGCAGTTCATCACTGCCTTCAGGTCAGCGGTCTGCTTTTTGATGGGAATGGGATTGACCAAAAACCGAATGACCGAGGAAAGCCAACCCATAGAGAAAATATCTTCCGTCGCCAGATAATAAACCGGTCCGGAGAACGCCAGTCCCACAAAGAATTGATCAAAGCCGGTCTGATGGTTCATCAGCACCAGGTAGGGACGCTTGCCCTGCTGCCGGAACTTTTCGATCCGGATGCCGTAGCGCAGCCGCACGTAAGGTCCAAAGAAGATCCGCAAGACCGCAAATACCACTTTATGCCGGAATCTGTACCATTTTTTGTTTTTTGATTTTTTCACAAATACACCTGCCTTTTGGGTATTAGAAAAACAAACCGCATACATTATATCATTAAACTTCTCTTTTGAAAAGATTAAAGTTTTATTTATAACAGTCTATTCACTCTGCACCCTTATCACTTCATTGACTTGACGGGCTGTATTTCCTGAATTATAATGTAAAAAAGATTATTTGCAGATATTGAGGGGATAAAAATGTCTGTTACGGATTTGAAAAAATTAAAATTTCCGGATTGGATCCTGATGGCTGCGCTGTTGCTTGCCGGCGGCTTCCACGAATATATTTCCTGCGTTCTTGCTGCGGTGATGTGTGGCTGTCTGCTGATCCGGTTTTGGAAAACGAAAAAATGCACCGTCGGTTGGGATCTGCTGCCTGTTTCGGTGGCGGTGATCTGCATCGGTTACGGTGTCACCTGCCTGTGGGCAGTGGACAGCGGTATGGCTTTTGTGGGCTTTTTGAAATTTCTGCCCCTGCTGCTGTATGTGTTTTGCCTGTGGCAGGAGGGAAGCGGCGGCGTGCTGCAGATCCTGCCCGGCTTTGCCGCGGTGATGGCGGTGATCTCCGCCGTGGGTATGCAGTTTGATTTCGGCAGAGCCTTGTTTGCGGTTTCAGGACGGTTGGGCGGCTTTTTCCAGTATCCCAACACCTTTGCGCTGTTTTTGCTGGTGTGTGAATTGCTGATCCTGAAAAAAACAGGCAAGAAGCTATTGGATCATATTGTGGCGGCCGTTCTGATCGGCGGTCTGCTGTATACCGGCAGCCGCGCGGTGTTTGTGCTCGCGATCGTTTCAAATGCGGCGATGCTTTTTGCCGTTACCGGCAGAAAGGCACGGATCGGTATGCTGGCGGCGCTTGCGGCTGTTTGCGGCGTGGTCATTACGCTGGCATTGAACGAAAATTCGGTGCTGCACAGATACCTGACCATTTCCTTTACGGAAAGCACCTTCGTGGGCAGAATTCTGTATCTTGCGGATGCGCTGAAGCTGCTGCTGAAGTATCCCTTCGGTATGGGCTATATGGGCTATTACTACACCCAGTACAGTGTTCAGACTGGCGTGTATTCCGTAATGTACATCCATAATGATTTTATGCAGCTTCTTTTGGACATCGGCTGGATCCCGGGGCTGCTGTTTGCAGGCGCGCTGATCGGTTGGTTCTTCAAGAAAAACATTTGCCCGGCGGATAAGATCATTGTGGGCACGGTTTGTTTGCACTGCCTGTTTGATTTCAACCTGCAGTTTGTTGGTATGTTTATGCTGCTCTTGCTGCTGACAGGTGTCCAAAACGGAGAAAAGAAAAAGACCGTTTCCTTCGGCGTGCCCATGAAAGCGGTGGTGGCTGTGCTTGGAGGCGTTTGTGTATATATGGGCATTGCCTTGGCGCTCAGCCATTGGGGAAGCTATAAGCTTTCGGATCAGATGTATCCTTACAACACCAACAATAAGCTGACGGCTTTGGAGCAGACACAGGACTTAAATGAAGCAGTGCAGCTTGCAGATCAGATCCTGCAGCAGAATCAGCAGCATTACGTGCCCTACAGCATCAAGGCAAAGTACAGCTATTCTCAGGGCGACTTTGGCTCCGTGATCCGGTATATGAACACAGCCATTGAAAAGAATCCTTTTGATCATACCCAGTATGAGGAGTATTGCAAAATGCTGATGATCGGTATTTCCCTTTATCAGCAGGCAGGGGACAGCCAAAGCGCGCAGGCTTGTATAGAGCAGCTTGTGCAGACCCAGCAGAAGCTGCATGCAAATACCGGGCGGCTCAGCACCTTGGGTAAAATGATCGTTGACCAGCCGGTGACCACACTGCCTGCAGACATTCAGGCATACATCGACCAGCTGAAATAAGAAAAGAGCGCTGCGTTTTTGCAGCGCTCTTTTTGGAAACTTCCATATCTGATTTATAAGATCATTGTTTAACGCAATAGGATAGAGCGGCTCAACCGCCCTCGGCCCCCTCACAAGTGCGGGGGGCAAGATAAGGTAGCCGATTAAATTTCTCCCCCCGGCTTCGCCACCCCCCCTCACAAGTGCGGGGGGCAAGGTTTCTATCGATAGATTATTGAATTATGCAACAGTCCCACGTTTTTTTAATCTTTGGAATTGTTGGTCAGCAGATCGATGGCATACTGGGTGTAAGGGGAGATGTACTGCCCCTGACGGGTCACGATCACCGGCTGACGGGAATAATGGTTGTCCTTTATAATAAAGAGTGTAATATCCTTGTCAAAGGTTTTACTGGATAAAAACTGCAAAGGCAGTACCGTAGCGCCGATGCCGGCGTGGGTCATAGCCCAGGCGGTGGTCAGACCTACCACTTCCATAGCAATGTTGGGCTGGAAATTGGACTGGGCGCACAGCTTATCAAAAAGAATACGCATCTCCTGGTTTTTGCCTACCGTAACAAAGGGAAGCTTTTGACATTCACGCAGCTCAAGCTGAGAAAGGGGCTCTTTATTTTCGGGCAGCAGATGCAGCATCTGATTGGGCACGGCAAGGGCGAGAGTGTCCTGCTCCAAGGGCGTGACGTTCAGTACTGCTTCATCAACAGGCATATTTACAATGGCAAAGTCATACCGACCCTCAGCGGCTTCTTTTCGCAAGGTGTTGCTGCCGGCTTCGTGGAGAAATACCTGCACGCCGGGGAATTTTTGCCGGATCTTTTTAACGATCTGCGGGATCAGATACAGCGTCCGGAAAGGGGAGATGCCGATCACCAGCCGTCCTGCCTCGCCGGATTGGAAGGCTGCCATAGAATGCTCCAATTGTTCCTGACGGTACAGCAGTTCACGGGATTGCTGTACAAAGGATTCACCCGCGGCAGTCAAGACCATCGGATTGGTGCTGCGGTCAAACAGCTTGACGCCCAGTTCTTTTTCAAGGCTGAGGATCTGTTTGCTGAGGGCGGGCTGAGAGATGCCCAGCCGCTCTGCTACCTGAGAAAAATTCAGCGTCTCTGATAGCGCCAGAGCGTATTGGATCTGTTTTGTGTTCATATTCAAAACCACCTCTGCATTACAAATTGCTTATAGCTCTTATTCCAGCATTTAGCATACCCTTTTGTTTGAAAAAAATCAATATGTACTTATGAAAAAATTAAAATATTCTATTGACAAAAAACCGTAATGCTGTTATAGTTATGCCATTAATGGAATAAGATTTATAACTTATTCATCAACGAAAGGAGTTTATCAATATGGAATCTTTACTGTATTTGGGTATCATGTTGGCGGTTATCTGCGTATGGTTCCTGGTCTTCAAGCGCCCCGTATACGAGGCAGTTCTTTTGGCCTTTGTCGTACTGCTGTTCGTCACCGGTACCTGGAGCAACGTTTGGGTGTACATCAATGAGGGCTTGACTACCTCGCTGCTGTACTCAATGGTGGCGTTCGTTGCAATGTCCATCCTGCTGACAAAAACAAAGATCGTTGACAGCTGTATCGCCATTATCCTGTCCGTGATCGGTCGGGTAAGAGGCGGCGCAGGCTACACGGCAGTTATTGCCAGCGCCTTTATGGGCGCTCTGTCCGGCTCCGGTCCGGGCAACGTTATGGCTACCGGCACTTTGACCATTCCTGCTATGAAGCGTTCAGGCTTCCCGGCAGAGCTGGCTGCCAATATCGAGTCAAACGCCAGCTATATGGGCAATATGATCCCGCCCTCCTCCAACATCGTGGCAGCCATGGCAGCATTCACAACATTTGCTGCCGGTGCCGGCATTGCCGATGTATCTCAGGGTCAGTTCTGGATCGTGCTGTGGGGCATTTCTCTGTGGTTCATCGTGCAGCGTCTGATTATGGTATGGGGTTTCTGCAAATACTATAAGGTTAAGCCTATGAGCAAGGATGAGCTGCCCAGTATGAAGGAGACGCTCAAGGCAGGTTGGCAGGCTTTGCTGCTGCCGGTGGTCATTTTGCTGCCCTTTATTTTGGACGCGGCATTTGCCGACAGCTTCTTCGTGACCCGCCTGGGTGAAACCGGCGCCAAGTATATGTCCAAGTCTGTTCTGCTGTTTGTTGCCGGTATTGCTTCCATCTATACCTGCCTGATCGTGAAGGATAAGTCCACCATCACTCCCAACAAGATCGCCAAGATGTTTGCTGACGGCGTGAAGACCATCTCTCCTGCCATCGGCGTGTGCGTATTTGGCTATATGATCGGCGCAATGTTCGATGATCTGGGCGTGGCACAGGCACTGGGTGATGTGATGGCTACCTGGAACTTCGGTAAGTTCGGTATGGTTCTGGCCATCTGTGCCATCACCTGTGTGATGGGTATGGTGGTTCCCGGTTCTTCTCAGGTCGTTATTTTTGGACCCGTGTTCATCACACTGCTCAATGGTGTTGGTGTGAATCCCCTGCTGGCAGCTGCTATGCTGCCCTGTATCTGCGGCGTTATGTGCGGCATCACCCCGCCCTTGGGCTTGGGTATGTACGCCGGTATGACCATCGCTGAATCTGATTTCGGCAAGACCTTTAAGAACAACCTGTGGTGGGTCGCTGCCCAGTTTATCCTGCAGGTGGTTGTCCTGATGGGCTGGCTGCCGATCCTGGGTCTGTAAGGGAGGAAATGTTATGAAAGAGTTTTGTAAGAAGCTTTCCAATGTGCTGAGAACCATTTTTGGCTATGGCATTATGATCTGCCTGTTTGCCGGCGGACTCACCTTCTTCGGCTATTTGGCCGCGCTGATCATTGGCGGCGATGTGGCCGGTGTCATCTGCACTGTTATTTACAAGCACATCATTCCTGTGATCATCTATGCATCCGTTATTTTGGTTCTGCTTGGTCTGGTAGTGATGTACCTGAACGGCGAAGTGGCATTGACACCTGAAAAGAAGCAGGCCCAAAAGCACGAAGGTGAAGTGTAATTTATAAATAGCTTAAAAACTGGATGTTGCTTTGAAAGTTATGCATACGATCTTGGCCCCCTCTTTGAGGGGGCTGGATTTTTGCGCAGCAAAAAGAATGGGGGAGTGTCCTACTGACACTCCCTCCGTCTTTGCCTATAGGCAAAGCCACCTCCCTCAAAGAGGGAGGCGAGCTTCTAATGTATATTTCAGATAAATATTCAGCAATTGAATTTTTGTTCTGTTAAATCATTCAAAGCAGCTTCTGATCATTGCGATCACGATGTCCTGTTCTTCAGGCGTCATCTTAATATCGCTGGGCAGGCACAGACCGCGCTCAAACAGATCCATACCCACATCCACACCCTCACCGGCGATATAAGCATTGGTGCGGCCACGACCGTTGCCCTCACGGGTCACAAAGCCGTGCATACGGAAAATGGGCTGCATATGCATAGGCTTCCAGATGGGGCGGCCTTCCGCGTTGTACTTTGCCAGCTTTTCCAAAATCTCTGTGGGGCAGGATTTACCCGGCTCGCTGACGTACAGCGCGTCCTTTTCACCCCGAACCTGCTGGCACATTGCTGCCTTGTCAATGATGATGCAGCTGAGCCAGAAGTTGGGCTCTGCGCAGTCTTCATAGGGATTCATAGATACAGGCAGACCCTTCAGACCTTCTTTATAGCGCATATAGATGGCCTTTTTCCGGGCAATATGATCCTCCAGGTAGGGGAACTGACCCCGGACAACGCCGGCGATCACGTTGCTCATACGGTAGTTGTAGCCCACTTCCTCGTGCTGATACCAGGGGGCATTTTCACGGCTTTGGGTGGACCATTTTCTGGCCTTGTTGGCTTCTTCCAAATTATTGGTCAAAAGCATACCGCCAGAGGAACCGGTGATGATCTTGTTGCCGTGAAAGGAGATAATACCTAAATCACCAAACAGACCGGTCTGTTTGCCCTTATAGGTAGCGCCTAAGGATTCGGCGGCGTCCTCGATCATAATTGCGCCGTGCTTGTGGCATACAGCACGCAGTTCATCCATTTTGCCGGGGGTACCGTACAAGTTGGCGACCACCACGTGCCGGACTTCGGGATAAAGCTCAAAAGCCTTTTCCAAAGCCACCGGATCCATATTCCAGGTATCCAGCTCTGTGTCGATAAAGATGGGTTCACCGCCTTCATAAACCACAGGGTTGACCGTGGCGGCAAAGGTTACATCAGAGCAAAAAACCTTGGTGCCGGGTACGATGCCTGCCAGCTTCATCGCAAGATGCAATGCGGCAGTGCCCGCAGAGAGGGCAACAGCATATTTGCAGCCGATCTTTTCCGTGACGATGCGCTCCACCGCGTTGATGTTTTTGCCGACAGTGGACATCCAGTTGGTTTTATAAGCTTCGGTAACATACTGAAGCTCTTCGCCGTGCATCGTGGGAGTAGCCAGCCAAACTTTGTTTTCAAAGGGCTTAAATTCCATTATATTCCACCTCAAATGTTTTGGAAAATTCTATACGAGCCGTGCCTCAATATAAAATTCAGTGACAGGGCAATATATTTAAAGCTACAGGGCATAGCAACACAAATACTTTTTAGCATTATAACACAGCGGAAAAACAATTGCAAGTACTATAATTTATGTATTTCGACAAAAGACGGCAAAGGGAAATTGACAAACAACTTTATCTGGTTTATAGTAAAGGAAAATGTGGAAAAATGAGAGGGGATAAAGTATGAAAGAGCAAAACCGGACCTTTGGTCTGACTGGCAATCAGCTGAAGATCATCGCCATTGTGCTGATGACCATTGATCATATTGGCTGTTATATTCTGCCCCAGTACATCATACTGCGGTATATCGGGCGGTTGTCAATGCCCATTTTCGCCTGGATGATCGCCGAGGGATGCCACTACACCAAAAACCGTCCCCGTTATTTGCTGACGATGCTGGGCTTTGCCGCCGTGTGTCAGGTGGTATATTTTGTATTCCTCGATTCTTTGTCCCAGTGTATTCTGGTTACCTTTTCTTTGTCCATTATTTTGATCTATGTGATGGATCACGCATCGAAAAAAGGTGATTTTCTTTCACTGTGCCTGATGGGCGGTGTGTTTGCTGCTGTAGGGTATATTTGCTTAATGCTGCCCGGAGACCTTCCGGGATCGGGTTTCAGCGTGGACTACGGTCTGTGCGGTGTGCTGCTGCCGGTGTTCATTTATATGGGCAGAACGAAGCAGGAAAAGCTGCTGCTGACTGCCGCGGGTCTCAGTGTTTTGGCGCTCGGCTCTGGCAAGGTGCAGTGGTTTGCGCTGCTGAGTGTGCCGCTGCTGGCACTTTATAACGGTCAAAGAGGCAAAAAGAATCTTAAATATCTGTTTTACATCTATTATCCGGCACATCTGGCGGTTATATACGGGATCGCGCTGCTGCTGAAATAAAGGGAGGAAAAATATGAGCATTGTTGTGATTGGTGCAACCTTCGTGGATATTAAAGGCTTTCCCCGGGATAATTATATTCCCACAGGCCGTAATGTAGGCCGGGTGGAATATATCCACGGCGGTGTGGCAAGAAATGTGGTGGAGGACATCGCCAATGTGGAGCTGCGCCCCATCTACTTAGGCATTGTGGATAATTCTCCTATGGGCGCTGATGTGGTCCGCAAGCTGCAGAAGCACAAGGTCAATACCGACTACGTGCAGGTGATCCCGGAGGGTATGGGTACCTGGCTGGCGGTTTTCGATAACAACGGTGAAGTGGCAGGCTCTATTTCCAGCCGCCCCAATCTGCTGCCCATTTTGGATATGCTGGAGGAAAAGGGCAGCGAGATCTTTTCCAAGGCCAAGTCCGTTGTAATGGAAGCGGATATGGATAAGGAGATCGTCAAGCGGGCGTTGGATCTGGCGGAGGAGCACGGCTGCAAGACCTTCGGTGTGGTATCCAATATGAGCATTGCCGCCAAGCGCCGTGACCTGCTGAAGCGGTTTGACTGCTTTATCTGCAATCAGCAGGAGGCCGGTCAGCTTTTCCTGGACGATTACGAGAATCATACACCGGATCAAATGGAAAAAGTGCTGCTTGAAAAGGTGCTGGGCGCCCACATCCCCTCTATGGTGGTGACCATGGGCGATCAGGGCGCGGTATATGCCGATCAGCACGGCAACAGCGGTACTTGCCCTGCCCGTAATGTACAGGTCAAGGACACCACCGGTGCCGGTGATGCCTTCTGTGCCGGTGTATCCATCGGTCTGACCTACGGTAAGAGCCTGGCAGAGTCCATCGACATTGGCTCTACCCTGGCGGCATCGGTCATTATTTCCTCAGAAAATGTTTGCCCCCGGTTCCTGCCCAGCGAGTTGGGACTGGATATTGAGATCGGGGAAGAATAAAACATATAATTAAACCTTGGCCCCCTCTTTGAGGGGGCTGGCACGGCGGGAGCCGTGACTGGGGGAGTGTTCTTTTTTAGCAGCGATACTCCCTCTGTCAGCCCTTGCGGGCTGCCACCTCCCTCAGTGAGGGAGGCAAGGGATTTTTGATTTTTTTTGGCACCTCTATTTACACGATTGATTTGTGCCTGATGTTAATGATAAAAAACAATGGAGGACTTTTCAATGCTGTTTTCGAGCATTCCCTTTTTGTATTACTTTTTGCCGGCTGTGATCATCAGCTATTTTTTGATATCCTGGGCGGTGCAGCGGTTCTTTCTGATGATCGGAAGACCTGGGGAACAAGCCCATAAGGCATCGATTTTTACAAAGAATCTGATATTGTTGCTGTTCAGCCTGCTGTTTTACGGCTGGGGTGAGCCTGTCTATCTTTTTTTGATGATCGGCTCTATTTTGATGTTTTGGGGCTGTGGCTTTGCCATCGGCAAGGCCAAGACACAGGCAATGAAAAAGCTGTGGCTGACGGTTTCTGTGGTGGTCAGCCTGTCGCTGCTGGGTGTTTTCAAGTATGCGGATTTCTTTGTGGAGAATTTTAATGCCCTGACCGGCCTTTCTGTGCCCCTGCTGAAGCTGGCACTGCCCATCGGTATCAGCTTCTATACCTTCCAAAGTATGAGCTATACCATCGATGTATACCGGGGCGACGTACCGGTGCAGAAGAATCCCGTTTATTTTGGCGCCTATGTGGCGCTGTTTCCCCAGCTGATCGCCGGCCCTATTGTCCGGTATATCGATGTGGCGCGGGAGCTGGAGGACCGGGAACATAACTGGGAGCGGATCCGGTTAGGTCTGCGCCGTTTCCTGGTGGGTCTTTCCAAGAAGATCATTATTGCGGATAATTTTGCTATGCTGATCCAGATCTTCCGTGATTCTTCGGAAAAATCCGTAATTTTCTATTGGATGTATGCCATTTCCTTTATGATGAACATCTACTTCGACTTCTCCGGCTACAGTGATATGGCCATTGGCTTGGGTAAGATGTTCGGCTTCAACTTTATTGAAAACTTCAATTATCCCTATATGTCCAAATCTGTGGCAGAATTTTGGCGCCGCTGGCATATGAGCCTGGGCTCCTGGTTCCGGGATTATGTGTATATTCCCTTGGGCGGCAACCGTGTCAGCAAGGGCAGATGGCTGTTTAATACCCTGGTGGTGTGGATGCTCACCGGTATGTGGCACGGCGCAAGCTGGAATTTCATTCTGTGGGGCTTGCTGTATGCCGTGTGCCTGCTGATCGAAAAATTTATCCCGGCGATCCAAAAGCTGCCTACAGTGCTCAGACATCTTTATACACTTTTGGTGGTGCTTTTGGGCTTCGTGCTGTTTAATGCCACGGATATGTCCCAGGCAGGCGGTGACTTTGCCGGAATGTTCGGCTTTGCCGGTCTGCCCCTGATCAGCACAGAAACCGTGTATTATCTGCGCAGCTACGCCGTGCTGTTTGCGGTGGGCATCATCGGTGCAACGCCGCTGATAAGAGATCTGGCAAACCGCTTTGAAGCCAGTCCCAAGACAGAAAACCTGGCGGCCGCGGTGGAGATCGTTGTGATGGTGCTGATGCTTTTGGTATGCACCGGCTATTTGGTGGACGGCTCTTTCAGCCCGTTCCTGTATTTCCGTTTCTAAGGAGGCAGCAAAATGAAAAAGATCATTCATACGGTTTGTATTGCTGCCGTATTGCTGATTTGGGCGGCACTGGCTGGGATTGCCTGGTTCGGTCCTGCCCAGGCGGAATCTGAAGCGGAGCGCAGAGCCCTGGATCAGTGGCCCGGTATCACTATGGAAACCGTCCTGGACGGCTCGTTTATGGAGGACTTTGAAAGCTACACGCTGGATCAGTTCCCCCTGCGTGATTCCTTCCGTCAGATCAAGTCCATTTTTCACAATTATGTGATGCAGTACCGGGACAATAACGATATTTATATTGAGGACGGCTATGCCATCAAGCTGCTTTACCCTCTGGATGAGACCCGGGTGAAAGGCAACCTGCAGGTGTTTAATAACATTTATACAAAGTATCTGCAAAAAAACGGCTGCAAAGCCTATGTGGCAGTGGTGCCGGATAAAAGCTATCATATGGCACAGCAAAAGGGCTACCTTGCGATGGACTATGAGAAACTGTTCTCCATCGTACAGCAGGATATGCCCTGGGCTACCCCAATTGACCTGACCGGCAGCCTTAGCATTGAGGATTATTACTACACCGATACCCATTGGCGTCAGGAGCGCCTGATCCCCACAGTGCAGAAGCTGTGTGAGGCGATGGGCGTTACACCGCCGGACGGAACAGCTTATACGGCAGAGCCCCTGGAACGGGATTTCTACGGTGTGTATTACGGTCAGGCAGCCCTGCCTATGGAGCCGGAAACAATGTATCTGATGCAAAGTGATGTGCTGGCCGATTGCACGGTCTTTGACTACGAAACAGGCAGCTATACCGATGTTTACAATATGGAAAAGCTGACCTCCAAGGACCTTTACGATGTGTATCTGTCCGGTGCCCGGGCAATGCTGCGGATCGACAATCCCAACGCCACCACAAATAAGAGCCTGATCATTTTCCGGGATTCCTTTGGCAGCAGTATTGCGCCCCTGCTTGTGGAAAACTATGCCAGTGTCACATTGGTGGACCTGCGTTACGTGTCCAGTCAGGTGCTGGAAAACTATATCACCTTCCGGGGGCAGGACGTCCTGTTCCTGTACAATACGCAAGTGCTCAACAGCACGCCCTTGAGATAATATACAGGGCTTGTTCAAAATGAATATTAATTTAGCAAATATAGTTTTAGGGGTGTTGCAGCTTATGCTGCAACACCCCATATTGCGTTATTGTTGCTCCTGTGTTTCCTGAGGAGTTGCCTTTTTGGCTTCTTTGGCTGCTTTCAGTTTCTCGTATTTTTCCGGGTACTTCTTGGGGAAACGGTAAACAAACCAACAAATCGCCAGGAACAGACACAGACTGACGGCACTGATCACACAGCCGATCAGGAATGCTTTGTTTTGGTAACGGAAAGTGACGGTATGTTCGCCTTCGGTCAGCATCACACCGATCATTACATCGCCGATCAATGTGGGCTGGGTTTCCTCGCCGTCTACATAGACACGCCAGTTGCCGTTGTTCTGGGGAATGGAGGTGTACATCAGACCGTCCTCCTGACAGGTGACGGTACCTTCAATTTTGGTGTTTTCAAAGGATGTGATCTCCATTGTGGACTGGGAAAGCTTTTCGTAGGCATAGTCTGCTACAGATATATCCATAATGCCGCCGAGGATGTACACTTTACCGGTGGCGTCGGGATCACAGCTCACAGTGACCCGAACCTGGTCGCCAGGTTGTACCGGACATACACCGCGTATGTTGCTCATCTCATAGGTTCCTGTGTACACGGTGGTAAAGCCGCTGCCGTCGTCGTAGGATACCGTAATTGCATTGCGTTCGGTCATACCTGTATACACTGCAAAATAGCCGGCTTCGCTGGCGGTGAAGGTATATACAATGTTTCCGCCGCTTTTGTTGCTGGTGTAGCTGTAGATATCATCGATGGTTTCTTTGGTCAATGTGACATTCGCTGCGCTTTCGATCAGCAGATCGCTGCTTTCCGTTGTGATCGTGTTCCAGGCAGAGACTTCCTCACCCAAAGCTGCGGATAACAGCTGATCCTGGAATTCAAAGCGGTCTCCAACATCATCAAAGGAAAGCTCAGCCAGTGCCGGATCCACCATAAAGCCCAACGGCAGGTAGTAATTATTTTGCTGAAGCACAATGGCTCCTGACTGATATATATCCGTAAAGAAGGTGCTGTTTTGTGTATCGTCCTCAGCCTTGAAAACGTATTTCAAATTCAGGAACATACTGCTGATGGGACCGTTTTCACAGTATTTATAGGTGTTTGCAGACCGTCGGGCGGTATAGCCCAAGGTGTCCATCAGGTGGGATACAGCGGAATTGGCGGAGCTGGAGAAAGTGGAAAGGCCATTGAAGCCGTGCAAGGCGCCGTTATTGACAAGGTAGGGCTGAGCAAGTGCGGAACGGTAAAACAGCTCATCCTCCTGCTGCTCCAGCCAGGCAATAGCGCCGGCAGTATCTTCCGCATCTTCGGGATAGTCATAAACGTTGGCGCAATTGACGGTGATCCCGAAAAAGAAAACATTCAGCAAAAGCTCTGCTGCAACGGTGCATACCAGGATCACACTGCACACAGACCGACGGGTCTTCAGCTTTTTGAAATACTGCTGCTTGGCGGTTCGGTCCTTCAGCTTTAAAAGGGGCTTGCGGAAGGACTGTACAGCCAGGGGGATCAGGTACATCGCCAGCAGGAAAATATTGGCCAGAACAAAGAAGGTGTCCATTCCCAGAAGGTGAACCAGATCCTTGATGTCCTGCAGGGAGAAGCGCCAGTTTCTCAGCAGGATCAGGATGGACTCCTGGAAGGTGATATCGGTAAGATATGCCACCGATTGTTCAAAACGGGAGGAGAAAACAAACATCACCACAACGGCAGCAGCGGTAAACGCCACCTGCCAGGGTCTGATCCTGTGGCGCAGCAGCCAGGCTTTGTATGCCATAAATACAAGCACAAAGCTATACAGGAAGCTGAACCGGTAGGGAATACAGTTGGTAAAGTGAAAGCCGTGCCAAACATAGTCCAGCTGCCGCAGGATGAAGCTGATATTTAAAAACAGCAGCAGCACCAGACAGCAGATGCGCTCACGCCACTTGATCTGCTTGCAGGTCAAGAACAGAATAGCAAGAACCAGTGCCACTACACCGCAGTAAATGTTGGGCAGACCTTCTGCTTCCATATAATTGGGATGGATGAGCACAAAGGCATTGGTTGCCACCTGCTTCATAGCGTCAAACAGTCCCGGTAAGGTATTTTCACTTGCGATATTCAGCGAAAAATCCGTGGGGAAATAATTGACACTGGAGCTTGTGGTCATCAAAGAAGCCAGTGTGGGCAGAGTAATAAAGAACGTCATACTCAGGGCGATGACTGTAAATACGGCCATCAGCCCCAGATCGGTCATAAATCTTTTGAAATTTGTACAACAGCTTATCTGATAGCAGATAAAGACCAAAAGGGTGAATATGCAGGTGAACAGACCGATGTAATAATTGATGGCAACAGACAGGAACAGAGAAACGGTATAAAGAAGGAATTTTCTGTTTTTCAGCAGCTCATATGTACCTAAAACCACCAAAGGCAGCAGGGCAAAGGTGTCCATCCACATACTGTTCCACATATAGCCGAATACCCAGGCGCAGGTGGCGTAGAAGCTGGCAAACAGCGGCACGCTCAGATCGTTCTTTCTGAAGATCTTTTCAAGCATCAGGGCAAAGAACAGACCGGCTAAACCGATGCGGACAGGCTGCAGGAAGGTAAAGTACTCTATCAGCAAATTTTCCGGTACAAGAACACTCAGAAAATTCAGCGGTGAGCCCAGGTAGTAAGCGATCAGACCCAGATAGTCCATACCCATACCGATATTCCAGGTGTACAGCAGTCCCTCGCCGGACAGGATCGATGCCCGCAGCATCTTGAAAAAGGGGAAATACTGAAATAGTGAATCAGAGTACAGCAAAGAGAATCTGGTCTCGGGATTGCGTGTAAAGAGAAAGGCGCGGAACAGAAGCGCCAGTCCTACACTGAGAAAGGGGATCCAGAAGCCCAAATGTACATAGTTGATCGGCTTTTTTCTCAGACAGCTGGGAGAGCCGCTTTTTCTTCCAAACGGATTTTTGAAACGGTTTTTCATATTCATATATCATTTCTCCATAAAAAGTGAATATATACCCATAATCTACCACAATTATTGATAAAAGTAAATAGAATAAAAAGTATTGACAAATCAGGTCTACATACTGTAGAATAAAAGTGGTCTACAAAGTGTAGAATGATTGGAGGGCAAAAAATGAACGATTATCAGATGGGTGCGGTGGAATCCCGGTTTGCGGATATGATATGGGAAAATGAGCCGGTTTCCTCCACAGAGCTGTCCAAACGCTGTGAAGAACAGTTTAAGTGGAAGAAATCCACCACCTATACGGTGCTGAAGCGGCTTTGTGATAAGGGAATTTTCAAAAATGACAAGGGAACGGTCACATCCGTTGTCAGCCGGCAGGAGTTTTACAGCCTGCAGTCAGAGCGGTTTGTGGAGGAAGCCTTTGACGGCTCGTTGCCGGCGTTTCTTGCGGCCTTTACCAGTCGGCAAAAGATCTCGGATGCTGAAATCGACGAGATCCAGAAAATGATCGACCGCTACCGGAAAGGAGCAGCAAAATGAGTGAAGTCTTTTTGAAGGTATTGAATATGAGCATCTCTGCCAGCTGGATCGTGCTGGTAGTGCTGCTTTTGCGGCTTACGCTGAAAAAAGCGCCGAGGTGGATCACGGTTTTGCTTTGGGGCATCGTTGCGGTGCGGCTGATTTGCCCGGTGAGCATTGAAAGTGTGCTGAGTCTGATCCCCAGCGCCGAAACCGTCAGCCCGGACATTATGATGGATTGGACGCCCCAGATCGATACGGGCATTCCGGTGCTGAATAATGCGGTCAACCCCGTTATCAGCAGCTCCTTTGCGCCAGACCCCATAGCCAGCGCCAATCCGCTGCAGATATGGATTCCCGTATTTTCTGTTTTCTGGCTCGCCGGTATGGCGTTGATGCTGCTCTACACCCTGATCAGCTGCTGGCGTGTAAAAAGAAAGGTTCGCACAGCAGTGCTGCTGCGGGAGAACATCTATCAAAGTGATGCGGTGGGCTCGCCCTTTGTTTTTGGCGTGATCAAGCCGAAGATCTATCTGCCCATACAGATGAAGGAGCAGGATATGGCGCTTGTAATTGCCCACGAGAATGCCCATATCCGCCGGAAAGATCACTTGTGGAAACCTTTGGGCTTTTTGATCCTGACCCTGCACTGGTTTAATCCGCTATTATGGCTGGGCTATGTACTGCTGTGCCGGGATATTGAGCTTGCCTGCGATGAAAAGGTGATCAAGGAGCTGGACACAGAGCAAAAAGCAGACTATTCTCAGGCACTTTTGACCTGCAGTGTCAACAGACGCACCATCGCGGCCTGCCCCCTTGCTTTTGGAGAGGTGGGTGTGAAGGATCGTATCAAAGCGGTGTTTCATTACAAAAAACCGGCTTTTTGGCTCGTTGTGGTCGCAATCGTTGTTTGCATAGCGGCAGCGGTGTGTTTTCTGACAAATCCTGCTTCGGATACACTGATCAATATTGAGAATTATACGCTCAATTCCCTGCAAGAGGAAACGGTAGCAGTTTGGGTATCAGACGGAGCTTCTTATCATTTGGTTGGTGCAGTCAGTCAGGATTTGCTGCAAGATCTGTCAGAAATCCGGATATCCCGAAAAGAGATTTCTTTGAATAGGGGAGAGGATCGGGATAAAAGCCATACCCTTGTACTTCAGTCTGCAAAAGATGCAGAGCCCACCAAAGATTCTTATCTCAAAGGACTGTATATTCATTTTGATGCTGATTTTACATCGGTTTGGATGAATGACGGTGTAAAACCTACACTTAGTTATAAGATTATCAGTCCGGAAAAAGCCAGCAATATTTATAACTATATTGCAATTTACGATAGAGTAATATCTGTCGTGGAAGGTACTGTCCTTGACAGTATAGCCTTTGACATTGACGGTGACGGCGCACAGGAACAGTGTATTCTCAAATATGGACCCACCTACGGAATTTTTACCTTTGTTGTTTCGGCATACGGTGAGAACGGACTGGAATACAGCAATATTTTTACAGGTCCTTATATGGAATTACATTTTGAAGGAGAAGCCGGCGGTGATCTGCGGCTTGTAGGAGATCAGGGCGTGCTGAACCTGAAAGTGAAGGAAGGTAATATCTTAATATCCGGCATTGTTTCAATCACGGAGGATATGGAATATGGGTATTGGGGCGAGCAGGGCGTGGAAAGCCCCTATGCGCCTGTAACTCAGATCAAAACCACTTATGAAGCTACAGGCACGGAGGTGCTGACTTATTACTATAATTCAGAGCAATTTGTGACCACCAAGACCTATTATGAATTGGAGGATGGGTCTTGGATGGCAAATGGCTACAGCTACAAATACAGGCTGGAGGTCACCGGAAGGACGAACAATGCCGCTAAAAACACTACCTATGTGATCCTGAGCAACAAACAAAACATCACCTTTGGTGAGGCCTGGAGAGCCAGCGGCCTGAGCAGCGATATGGACGACTACTTTGACCCTGCCGATGCGGTGATCGTCGGACACAGACTCTTTGAATGACGAACTTGAAAAATACCTTCCCTCCCCAGGGAAGGTATTTTCACTGCGCTAAATTATTGTTTAGTATTGTAATTGTAGGGACCGGCGACCTAAAGGCTCCCCTGTAGGGGAGCTGTCAAATTGCCGATATTAGGCAATTTGACTGAGGGGTGAAGGTCGAAATTAAAAACATCTGCATCATCGATACATCTGCAAACCCTTCCGTCACGGCTATGCCGTGCCACCTCCCCTGCAGGGGAGGCATTGGGCATTGGGTGGCGCGCTAAATTCTGATCTAACTTATGATTACTTTTTATCTGCCACTTGAAAAGAATTGGGAAGATGTATATAATAAGGTATAAAACGGAAGGTTATGGAAAGGAGTGCTGCGCCTGTGGCAGGAAGGAAAAGTGTTAAAAACAGACAGATCAATCCCACCCGGATCATTGCCGTGGTATTTGCGGCGATCATTCTGACGGGCGCGCTGCTGCTGAGCTTGCCGGTTTCTTCCAGAGACGGACACTCCAGCGGCTTTTTGGGTGCGCTGTTTACGGCTACCTCTGCTACCTGCGTCACCGGTCTGACACCCTATGATACCTGGACCCAGTGGAGCGGCTTCGGTCAGATCGTTCTGCTGTGCCTGATCGAGATCGGCGGTCTGGGCTTTATGAGCGCGGCGTCGGTGGTGGTATTCCTGTTCCGGCGCAGGATCGGCTTGCGGCAGAGGATGATTATGGCCCAGGCGCTCAGTGTTGACGATATGCAAAGCGTGGTCAAGCTGCAAAAATGGGTGCTTGTGGGCAGCCTGTCCATTCAGGGCTGTGGCGCGCTGCTCCTGTTTTTGAGATTTTTACCCCAATACGGGGTTTTACAGGCGGCTAAATGGGGTGTATTCCACGCCATTTCCGCTTTCTGCAACGCAGGCTTTGACATTTTCGGCTCGATCCAGCCGGGGCAAAGTGTTGCGGCTTTTCAAAATGACCCCATCGTACTGTCCGTACTGATGGCACTGATCCTCCTTGGCGGTCTGGGCTTTTTCGTTTGGGAAGAAGTGGTTCGGGTGAAAAAATTCAAAGCGCTCAGCGTCTATACAAAGCTGGTGCTGCTGTCAACGCTTGCGTTGGTGCTGGGCGGGGCTGCGGTTATTATGCTGTTGGAATGGAACAATCCGGAAACACTGGGCACGATGACCGTAGGCGAAAAGATCCTCAACAGCTTTTTCCAGTCTGTGACGATGCGTACAGCCGGCTTTGCCTCCTTTGATCAGGCAGGGCTGACCGATGGGGGCAAGGCTGCGTCCATCGTGCTGATGCTGATCGGCGGTGCTTCCGGATCTACAGCCGGCGGTATGAAAATGGTCACGGTTATGGTGCTGATGCTGTTTTTGTGGACAAGACTTCGGGGCAGATCCACCGTGACGGTGTTCAAGTGGAGCATCCAGCCCCAAAAGGTTATGGATGCGATGACCATTGTTGCGGTGATGGTGGGGCTGAGCTTTTTTGGCGCTATCGTGATCTGCATCACCTCCGGCATCGGCTTTCTGGACGCGCTGTTTGAAACGGCATCGGCATTGGCAA
Source organism: uncultured Oscillospiraceae bacterium (assembly GCA_964560245.1). Taxonomy (GTDB): domain Bacteria; phylum Bacillota; class Clostridia; order Oscillospirales; family Oscillospiraceae; genus Faecousia. Next base: position 25,398 of record CAZLLC010000006.1, read on the forward strand.
CGGTGGGCGTCACCGCCGGTGTGACCACCAGGCTGAGTTTTGTGGCAAAGCTGATGATCATTGTGTTTATGTACTTCGGTCGGGTAGGTATCCTGACACTGAGTTTGGGCTTTTTGATAGGCGACAAGGCAGAGGAACGGTTCCAATATGCCCATACAAATTTACTGATTGGATAGGGAGATCATTATGAAATCTTATATTGTGATCGGACTGGGTCGGTTTGGCTCAGAGGTGGCAAGAAGACTGTGCCAGCTGGGATGTGAGGTTTTGGCTGTGGACAGCAGCAGCGAATTGGTGCAGGCCATCAGTGGGGATGTGACCCACGCGGCGGTGGCAGACGGACGGGATAAAAGCGTCCTGCGGGCATTGGGCGCCGGTGATTTTGACTGCGGCATCGTGGCCATCGGCGACAGCCTGGCAGACTCTGTGCTGGCAACGATGAATCTGAAGGAGCTGGGTGTACCCAAGGTGGTCTGCAAGGCTCATGATGACACCCACCGGCAGGTGCTGAAAAAGCTGGGGGCAGATCAGATCGTGATCCCGGAGCAGGAGCAGGCCTACCGTTTGGCAAGAAGCCTGTCCAGTCAGAATGTGCTGGATTATATCGAGCTTTCCGAGGATTACGGTATTATCGACCTGCCAGCCCCCAATAGCTGGGTGGACAAGACCTTGCGGGAACTGAATGTCCGCGCCAAGCTGGGTGTCAATATTCTGGCGGTTAAAAAGGAAAATAAGATCGATGTATCTCCCGCGGCTGATTATGTTATCGGCAAAGGCGATATTCTGGTGATTTTGGGTGACACAGCCGCCCTGAAGGCTGTGCAGAAATTATGATGGAGCAGTATATTACCTCCCGGAAGAATCCGCTGCTGCAGCAGGTGCGAAGGCTTTTGACTTCCCGGCAGGAACGGCAGAAAACCGGACTTTTTGTGGCAGACGGCACAAAGCTTTTGCGGGAAGCCATCCGGTGGTGGCCCGGTTTGGATACGGTGATCTTGTCTGACGGTGTGGATATTGCCGTACCGGAAAATGTGAAAACCGTTCGGGTGCCGGAGGATGTGATGGCGTCCATATCCGCGATGGAAGCACCCCAGGGGGCACTGTTTGTTTGCCGGTTGCCGGAAAAAAAGGCGTTTCAGCCTGTGCCCGGTATGCTGCTTTTAGACGGCATTCAGGACCCGGGCAATCTGGGAACCATCCTGCGGACAGCAGATGCATTAAATGTGCCTGTTGCGCTGCTGGAGGGCTGCGCAGACCCTTATAATCATAAGGTGGTTCGGGCATCAATGGGCGCGGTATTCCGTGTGCCGCCTGTGCAGACTACCTGGGAAACGGCAAAACAGGCATGCAAGGCTGCCGGTATCTCCGTAGCAGTGACCGCTCTGTGCGATACTGCCCGGGATATTCGCTGCGCGGATGTAAACCGGATGGCGGTGGTCATCGGCAGTGAAGGACAGGGCGTGCGCCGGGAAGTGCTGGAAAACGCGGAAGAAAAGCTGATCATCCCCATGAACAGCCACTGTGAATCGCTGAATGCAGCCATTGCTGCGGCCATCGTGATGTGGCAAATGAAAAAGTAAGGAAGAAAAGATATGCTGATACATTGGATATGGCTGTCCCGGCTGAGTAAAATAACAGCCTCTCAGAAGTGCAGCTTGCTGCAGATGTTCCGGGACCCGGAGGAGATCTATATTGCCCATCGGGAAGCGCTGCAGCAGGCTGAGGGCATTACAGACCAGGCTTTGGATGCTTTGGAGGATAAGGATCTTACAGAAAGCAGACAGATCCTGAGCAGCTGCACAGAAAAGAATATCAGCATTTTGACATACGGCGACGGGGCATACCCCAAAGCCCTGAAGAATATTGAACAGCCGCCTTTTGTGCTGTACTATAAGGGCTGCCTGCCGGATTGGCAGAGTATGCCGGTCATTGGCGTGGTTGGCACGAGAAAAGCTTCCGGTTACGGTCTGCAGGCGGCAGAGGATCTGGGCTATGAGATCGCCTCCTGCGGCGGGCTGGTGGTATCCGGCGGCGCTGACGGTATTGATACCAAGGCGCTGGAGGGTGCTTTGCAGGCAGGAAAGAAGGTGGTGGCTGTACTGGGCTTTGGCGCGGATGTGGTTTATCCTGCCAAAAACAGACAGCTTTTTGAGAATATTGAGAAAAATGGTTGCCTGCTCACGGAATACATCCCCGGCACAGCGCCCTACTCCTGGAATTTTCCCAGAAGAAACCGCTTGATCAGCGGCTTGTCCAAGGGTATTTTAGTGGTGGAAGCGCCTGAGCATAGCGGCGCGCTGAATACGGCCCGTCACGCAATGGATCAGGGACGGGATGTATTTGTGGTGCCGGGCAATATCAATGTGCCCTCCTGTGCCGGCAGCAATGAGCTGCTGCGGGAGCGGGCCATACCGGTATCCTGCGGTTGGGATATTGTAAGGGAATATGAAAGTCTGTTTCCCCACAGTGTCAGCCGCTATACTGCCGGTTCAGCCGGCAGGGTGCAGGTGGCGCAGCAGCAGTCAATTCCAAGCCCTGACACAAAACAAGTCAAAAAATCCGTTGACAAGCCGGAAAAATCCGGCTATTATGACTTGCATACTGAGTTAACACCGGAGGAACAGGCCATCGTCTGCCATCTGACAGACCAGCCGCAAAATGTGGACACGGTCATTGCAAGCACGGATATGCCGGCAGGAAGGTTTTTGTCTGTATTGACACAGCTTGCTTTGAAGGGCGTTGTACAGCATCACCCCGGTAATCGGATCTCTCGAAAATAATCATAGCGGAGGAAACAAATGGCAAACAATCTTGTGATCGTGGAGTCTCCTTCCAAGGCCAAGACCATTGGAAAGTATCTGGGACCGGAATATACCGTCAGGGCCAGTATGGGTCACCTGCGGGATCTGCCCAAAAGCACTATGGGTGTGGATATTGAGGGCGGCTTTATCCCGGAGTACGGTCCGATCGAGAATAAGACGGAAATTATCAATGAATTAAGAAAACTGGCGCAGAAGGCAGACCGTGTCTATCTTGCAACTGACCCGGACCGGGAGGGCGAAGCCATTTCCTGGCACTTGCAGGAGCTTTTGGAGCTGCCTGCGGAAAAGACCTGCCGTGTAACCTTTAATGAGATCACCAAAAATGTGGTGACCCAGGCCATCGCCAATCCCAGATCCATCGACTATGATCTGGTAGACGCCCAGCAGGCCCGGCGGCTTTTGGATCGGGTAGTGGGCTATCAGCTGTCTCCGCTGCTGTGGAAGAAGATCCGTCGGGGTCTGTCTGCAGGCCGTGTGCAGTCTGTTGCGACCCGGCTGGTGGTGGATCGGGAAAATGAGATCCGGGCATTTGTGCCGAAGGAGTACTGGACGCTGGAAGTGGTGCTGGATCTGATCGGCAAGCCCGGCACATTTATTGCCAAGTATTACGGCAAGGACAAGAAGATCGAGCTGGAAAACGAAGCGCAGGTAGACCGTGTGCTGCAGGATATTGAGGGTCAGGAATTTACGGTGGCATCGGTAAAACGTGCCGATAAAAAGCGCAGTGCAGCGCCGCCTTTTACCACCTCCACCTTGCAGCAGGAGGCTTCCCGGAAGCTGAATATGACCCCCAAGCGCACGATGTCCATTGCCCAGCAATTGTATGAAGGCGTTGATGTGGAAGGGGAAGGCACACTGGGTCTGATCACCTATATGCGTACCGACTCTCTGCGCCTGAGTAATGAGGCAATGAGCGCCGCGGAGCACTTTATCAAGGCCCGTTACGGCAATAATTATCACTATGGAAAATTCCATATCTTCAAAACAAAATCCGGAGCCCAGGATGCCCACGAAGCCATCCGCCCCACCCACGTGGAGCTGGATCCGGAGAAGATCCGCAAGTCTTTGACCTCTGATCAGTACCGGCTGTATAAGCTGATCTGGAGCCGCTTTTTGGCAAGCCAGATGGCAGATGCGGTCTATGATACGGTGTCCATTGATACTGTTTGCGCCGGTCACACCTTCCGCAGCAGCCATCAGAGTGTAAAATTCTCCGGCTTTTTGGCGGTTTATGAGGAAGGCAGGGATGAGGAAGAGCAGTCTGCCGGTTCTCCGCTGCCTGCTTTGGAAGCAGGAGACCGGGCTGTCTGCCGGGATCTGAAGAAGGAGCAGCATTTCACCCAGCCGCCTGCCCGCTATACGGAGGCCAGCCTGGTGAAGGCAATGGAGGAAAAGGGTGTCGGACGGCCTTCTACCTATGCCGGTATCGTATCCACCATTCAGGATCGTGAATATGTGAATCGGGTGGAAAAGCACCTGCTGCCCACACCCTTGGGCGAGGTGGTCACCTCCTTGATGATCGAGCGGTTCAACGACATCATTGATGTGGAATTTACCGCCCATATGGAAAGCCTGCTGGATGATGTGGAAGCCGGCAAGCAGAATTGGAAAAAGGTACTGGAGGATTTCTACAAGGGCTTCCATCAGGAGATGCTGGATGCGGAGAAGGCCTTGGAGGGCACCAGACTGAAAGTGCCGGAGGAGGTCTCTCAGGAAGTCTGCGAGGAATGCGGCAGAAATATGGTGATCCGGGTAGGACGGTTCGGTAAATTCCTTGCCTGTCCCGGTTTCCCGGATTGTAAGAATACAAAGCCCATCGTGGAGAAAATGCCCGGTCGCTGTCCTAAGTGCGGCAGCACCATTTTGAAGCGCAAGTCCAAAAAAGGCTATGCCTATTATGCTTGCGAGCGGGGGGCAGAGTGCGGCTTTATGAGCTGGGACGTGCCCACGGCTGAGGATTGCCCGGTTTGCGGACAGACCATGTTCAAAAAATCCGGTAAGGGCAGAATGAAGCCCTTCTGTGTCAATGAGCAGTGCAGCAATTTCCTGCCGGAGGACAAGCGGGGCTACTATAAGAAAAAGACAGACACAGAAGAAAAGAAAACCGCAAAGAAAACAAAGAAAAAGTAAGGAGCTTAGGCCATGGTTAAGGTAATTGGCGCGGGGCTTGCAGGCTGCGAAGCGGCCTGGCAGCTGGCACAGCGGGGCATTCAGGTGCAGCTTTATGAGATGAAGCCAGTAAAAAAATCCCCGGCACACCATACGGATACCTTTGCGGAATTGGTCTGCTCCAATTCTTTGCGGGGTGACCGGCTGGAAAATGCGGTAGGTCTTTTAAAGGAAGAACTGCGCAGGCTGGGCAGCCTGATCATTTCCTGCGCTGATGCCACCCGTGTGGAGGCCGGCGGCTGTCTGGCGGTGGATCGGCAGGGCTTTTCTGATTTGGTAACAGCTAAGATCCGAAATCATCCCAATATCACCGTTACGCAAGAGGAAGTGACGGAGGTTCCGGAAGGACCGGTGATCGTGGCAACAGGACCGCTGACCTCGGATGCAATGAGCCAGGCCATCGGTAAGTATTTCGGCACAGGCTATCTGCACTTTTTTGATGCGGCGGCACCGCTGGTCACCGCCGATTCCGTGGATATGGAAAAAGCCTGGTGGCAATCCCGGTACGACCGGGGCACGCCGGACTATATCAACTGCGGGATGGACAAAGTGGAATACACTGCCTTTCTGGAAGCGCTGATCAGCGCGGAGGAAGCGGAAGTCCACGGCTTTGAGGACAAGAATGTCTTTGAAG
>CAZLLC010000007.1:0-27928 GCA_964560245.1 uncultured Oscillospiraceae bacterium
ATTTTTGTGGGGTGGTGGCCGCGCCCCCCTCGCCCGGAGGGAGTGTCCTATGATAAAAACGGCACGCTTTCAGTCTGCTGCGATGTTCCGAAAAACCGTGTCATTCTGAGCGCCAGCGAAGAATCCACGCATTATCGATACTGCTAAACAGTTATGTATTGCGAAGATCCTTCGGCTCCGCTTTGCTCCGCTCAGGATGACATCTGTGTTCGTTTCTGTGTTCGAGATTATGGAGCCAATGTCATTCCGAACCAGTTCGCAAAGTATCGTGGGAATCCGTAGCTCCTATAAGAGTCTTGCGATTACAGGGCTTTCATCACAAGAATAACGGATTGCCACACCAGTGACATAGGTCAATGGTTCGCAATGACACGGTGGTCGGTAGGACGGTTTTCACGGAAGGCATATATGCCTTCCCTACGGGAGCGGCCGTAGGGCACGGATATATCCGTGCCGGTTTTAAAGGCTTCTCCTTGAGGAGAAGCTGTCACCGAAGGTGACTGATGAGGTGTGGGGCATGCAGTTGCTTTGCTCGAATGCTTTTGGTTAAATTATACTGCGGTAACACCTCATCCGACCCTGCGGGTCACCTTCTCCTCCGGGAGAAGGCTTTTAGCTAAGTAGCAATGCTATAAAGTACACATTTCTACCGAGTTTTTTATAAAACATACAGATATATGCCCAAAAACTGCAAAATACTTCCCAGAACCACAAATATATGAAACACGCTGTGATACCAGGGCTTTTTAGAGCCGATGGCGTACAGCACAGCGCCTACCGTGTAGCTGATTCCACCCCAGAGGATCAGCCACAACGCCTGGGCTTTCAGTACACGCAGAGCAACCGGGACAAAGAAAATAATCGACCAGCCCAGTACAATATAAGCAGTATAGGAAAACACCCGAAAGCGCTTCAGATCCACGGCGTTCAGGGCAATAGCCAGTGCCGTAACACCCCATTGCACCCCTAACAACAGCCACCCTGCAACAGGCGCAGTTGGAATAAAACCTGTCAGGAGAATGGGGGTATAAGTACCGGCTATCAGGATGTAAATCGTGCAGTGGTCTAAAATCTGCATCACTTTTTTTGCCGTTCCGGGGCGCAGGGCGTGATAGACACAGGAAACGGCGTAAAGTGTGATCATACAGACGCCATAGATCACGCTTCCAATAATGGCATACAGGTTTTGTGTATGGCAGGCTTTGACGGTGCACATTATCAAAACCACGATACCAAGCACCGCACCGGTACCGTGTGAGATGGCATTGACCAATTCTTCTGCTAACGTATAGTGGGGCAGAAGTCTGTCCCGTAATTTTGTCCGTTTCATTTAAAACCACCTTTCCCTTGATGTTATTATGACCCAGCCGCCGCTTTTTTGCACCCTACGGTCTTTGTTTTCCCGGAAACCGATGGGAGAACAGCAATTCTACCCACAGGAGAATTGTGCATAATGCACAATAAATGGAATGAAAGTTTGGCATCGTCACATCTTTTTTACGAAAAGTTTTTATACTTTTTTGTGAAAAGTATGCTATAATGTTATTGAACCTGAATGGGGAGCAAAATATTCCGCAAAGGAGCTTCTATGAACAACATATTATTCTTTTTGACACCGAAGGCAATGTGCGCCTTCGTTTACGATGATTTCACCATCCGTCAGGCGTTGGAGAAAATGGAGGGTGCCGGCTTTGCCGCGTTGCCTATCCTGAACAAGCACGGGGAATACCGAGGTACATTAACAGAAGGTGACCTTCTGTGGGCGTTGAAAAATATGTGCTATATGGATATGCGTCAGGCAGAAGCCCGGCGCATTATGGAGATCACACGGCGTAAGGATAATATTCCCGTCCGTGTCACTACCAGTATGTATGATCTTGTCCAGCGTGCCAGCTCCCAGAACTTTGTACCGGTGGTGGATGACAAGGATGCTTTTATCGGTATCGTTACAAGAAGTGCCATCGTCAAATATTGCAGTGAGAAGTTATTTCAACAGGATTGATTTTTGACACCGGGTGTTTTGTGAACACCCGGTAAATATTTATGCTTTCGGCTTGAAAAGAAGCACAGCATTTGATATAATTACACAAATTTGTTATTTGGAGGCGGAGTATGAACGACGAGCATATTAAGATCCAACTCGGCGCGAATATTGCGGCTTTGCGTAAACGCAGCGGTATGACCCAGGCGGTATTGGCAGAACGGATCAATTTTTCCGACAAGGCGGTATCCAAGTGGGAAAGAGGGGAGTCCATCCCGGATGTTTTGACCCTGATGGAACTGGCAAAGCAATTTGATGTAACGGTTGATGATCTTTTGAAAGACCCCAATGCACTGCCTGAAAATGTGGGCAAGGTTGAGCAGGCGATGGGCAAAGCCGTGGAAAAGACCCTCAAACGCAAGGCGGACAAGCGTATTATCGAAAAACTGTGTTCCGTTCTTGTGTGGTTTGTAGCGCTTCTGGTTTTTGTGGTCTGTTCTTCCTTTAATGTACCTAAAACCTGGATCACCTTTTTCTTTGCTTTTCCCATCAATTGCATCGTTTTGCTGTGTCTGCGCTCGGCGTGGCGTGATTTTCGCAGCAATCGCTGGCTGATCTCCGGTATTATGTGGGGCTTCCTTGTTAGCATTTATATGAGTGTTCTTGTATTTGCCGGAATGAATTTCTGGCGGCTGTTTTTACTGGGTATTCCCGGACAGCTTGCCATCATTTTGTGGTTCAGAATGTTCCGCAAGCAGCCGGTGGAGGAAAACAATGGATAAAAAAGCATTACGGGATCGTATCCGTCAGCAAAAGCGGCAAATGACCCCGGAGCAGATCGAAAAAGCCAGCAAAAAGTTAAAAGATCTTTTTGTTAAAACGGACTATTATAAAAATGCGAAGGCCATCTACGGGTACTTGCCCTATAATCAGGAGATCCGCACTGTTCCCATTTTGGAGCAAGCACTGCTGGATGGAAAAAAAGTGGCTGTTCCCAAGGTTTATGGGGATACGATGCGCTTTATCTGGCTGCAGGATCTAAGCCGGGTAGAGAAGGGCTATGCCGGCATCCCGGAGCCTGTGGACGACGAGCCGGTGGCAGACGATCCTGAAGCGCTGGTGCTGATGCCCGGTCTGGCTTTCGATAAAAACGGCAACCGTATGGGCTATGGCGGCGGCTATTATGACAAATTTTTAGCGCAGGAGCCCGCCCATCCTACGGTGGCGCTTTGTTATAGTTTTCAAATGGTGGAGCATATTCCCGTGGAGGAATATGATATTCCGGTAAACTGCGTTTTGTGGGTATAAAGATTATGGAATATATTGCAGTATTTTTAGTAGCAGCCGCTGCCTTCGGCGTGTGCTTTTTGGTGGATAAGGGCTTTACAAAGCTGTTTCGCTCCCAAAGTCAGCACCATTCCGGCAAAGCAGTACGGCTGAATAAGCGGTACGGTTCTATTGGATTGATCCTGGCCGTTTTTGGTATTGGCGCGATGATCTACGGCGTGGCAGGGGAATGGATCCTGATTGCCGGTGGCGCTTTGGTTTTGGCTGTGGGTATTGGTCTTACCGTGTATTATATGACCTTTGGCATTTTTTACGATGCTGACAGCTTTATCCTGACCACCTTCGGCAAGCACAGTACTACCTATGAGTATAAAGACATTCAGGGGCAGCAGCTTTATATCAGTGCGGGCAATGTGGTGGTTATTGAGCTTTATATGACCGACGGACGCACCTGTCAGATCCAGTCGGTAATGCCCGGTGCTTATGAATTCTTGGATCAGGCCTTTGAAGCCTGGCTGCGTCAGACCGGCAGAAAAAAAGAGGATTGCGCGTTCTACGATCCGGATAATTCCTGCTGGTTCCCCACAATGGAGGGTTAAGCGATGCATATCCCACAAGGAACAACGGCAGAGCTGGAATTGGTCACCTTCCAGCAGGCTTTGCAGGCGGCAAATACACCCAGTCCGGATTATGACATAAACACCTGGCTTTACGCGCCGAATTTTTATTCGGAGTACCGTTACATTTTAGGCACAAGAGGCAAAAATCCGCTGATATGCATCGGCATCAATCCGTCCACGGCACAGCCCGGAGATCTGGACAATACGCTGAAATCGGTGGAGCGCATCGCTCTGGGAAACGGTTTTGACAGCTTTATAATGTTCAATGTTTATGCCCAGAGAGCTACAGACCCGGATTCTATGGAAAAGCAGTTTAACTGGGCCTTGCATCGGGAAAATCTGGAAGCTTTCCGCTATGTTCTTTCTATTTCTGACGCGCCGGCTGTTTGGGCAGCCTGGGGCACGATCATTGAAAAACGGGATTACCTGCCCTACTGTGTCCGGGATATGGTTGCCGCAGGGCAGCACTATGGTGCCCGATGGTACTGTGCCGGTAAATGCAGCAAGAAGGGGCATCCCCATCATCCGCTGTATCTGCGCAAGGACGAGCTTCTGCGTCCTTTTGACATTGAAAACTATCTGCAGTGTTTGTAAAATTCTGTAATACAAGAGAAACCTTGCCCCCCTCTTTGAGGGGGGCTGTCAGCAGAGCTGACTGGGGGAGTGCGGTACTTTAGAGCAGTCACTCCCTCCGTCATTTGCTTTGCAAATGCCACCTCCCTCTAAGAGAGAGGCAAGGGTGCAGCATATTACTATAGATATGCCAGCTGCAAGAGCTTTTAAATTATTAAGAAATCACCGGAGGTCACGATGGATCAACAATGTGAAAACTGCTGGCATTACGATTATGATGAAGAATTTGAGGAATACTACTGTATGATGGACCTGGATGAAGACGAGGTTTATCGGTACCTGGTTTCCCGTCAAAGCAGGTGCCCCTTTTTCCGGCAGGGCGACGACTATACTTTGGCAAGACGGCAGTAATGTAAATTTACCCTTTCCGCCTTTGCGGAAAGGGTAAATTTTTTCCGATTATTACAAAAAATTCACACCCCAAATAATTGCATATTGCATAAAGATATGGTATACTGAATTAGATTCATACACCCGGAGGCGTTTATGACAGAATTTACGGATTTTCAAAGGGAAATATCCGCTTTACTGCCGGATATCAAGCTGTTTTTTAACGAACCGATGTCAAAGCACACCTCGTTCCGCATAGGCGGTCCATCTGAGGTGATGGCATTCCCGGAGAATGCCGATCAGCTTTCCAAAATATTAAAAGTGTCCCGTTTATTGGACACAGACGCGGCTATATTAGGCGCAGGAACAAATATACTGGCGCCCGATGCAGGCTGTAAGGGTCTGATCATCTGCCTGAAGGATGCCCTTACCGGTATGCAGCAGATCGATGACACCCACATTTGTGCAGATGCCGGTGTCAGTATGACAAAGGCAGCAGTCTTTGCCGCAGGCCTGGGGCTTTCCGGTTTGGAATTTGCCCACGGTATTCCGGGCAGTGTGGGCGGCGGTGTTTATATGAATGCCGGTGCTTATGGCGGCGAGATCAAGGATGTTTGCTGCTGCGTGGAGGTTATGAGCTTTGACGGCGTGCTGCAAACGTATTCACGGGAGGAAATGGACTTTTCCTACCGGCACAGCCGGTTAGAGGAACAAGGCGGCATCGTGGTGCGCGCTGTGTTTGCGCTGACCCCCAAGCCGGTGGAGCAGATCAAAGGCTATATGCAGGAGCTGGCTTCAAAGCGCAAAGCCTCTCAGCCGCTGGATAAACCGTCTGCCGGTTCAGCCTTTAAGCGGCCTGCCCACGGCTATGCCGCGGCGCTGATCGACCAGGCAGGACTGAAGGGCTACCGCGTGGGCGGTGCGGCAGTTTCTGAAAAGCACGCAGGCTTTGTTGTGAATTTAGGCGATGCCACCGCAGAGGATGTAAAAACCCTTTTGCAGCAGGTATCGGATAAGGTTTTTGAAAATTCCGGTATTCGTTTAGAGCCGGAAGTCCGAATTTGGTAGAAAGAAAGGAGGTCACACCATGGCAAGTTCCTTTTCCGCAGGCGCAAAGACAGAGCTTTGCAAAAATGCGCCTCAAAAGCTGTGCTGCGCCGCGGCAGAATGCTTTGGCGTGCTACTGTTTTGCAACAGCTTTTCCGTGGACGGTATCCGTATCATTACGGAAAGCCGGGAGTTTGCCCAGCGGTTGCCCAAGCTGTTTCGCAAAGCCTTTGGTGTGACTTTCGATATTCAGCCGGAAAATGAATGCTCCGGCAAGCAGAATTTTCAAATCAATGATCCTGAGAAGATCAACACCATTATGGAAGCTTACGGCTTTGATCCGAAAGACACCGTAGCGCTGCACATCAATCTTCCTATTGTAGAGGAGGATTGCTGCAAGACTGCCTTTCTTCGGGGCGCTTTTTTGGCAGGCGGTTCTGTGACCGACCCGGGGAAGGGGTATCATTTGGAACTGACCACCGTCCATCAAAGTGTTTCCAGAGAGGCCTATACTCTTATGGAAGAAGTCCTTGGCTTTTACCCCAAAACCGCTGTACGGAACGGCGGGCAGGTGCTTTACCTGAAGCAATCCGATCAGATATCAGACTGCCTGACCTATTTGGGCGCGCCTGTGGCGGCAATGGGTATTATTGAGGCAAAGCTGGAAAAAGAGTTAAATAATAAAGTCAACCGCCGCTGTAACTGCGACGAGGCCAACACCTCCAAGGTGGTGGAAGCCGCGCAGGAGCAGATCGGGGCGATCCGTTTGCTTCGGGAAAAAGGGGTTTTGGATAATTTACCCCCAAAGCTGATCAGCGCAGCCATTGCCCGGGAAGCCCATCCTGAATCTTCCCTGACAGAGCTGGCGTCGATGATGGAGCCGCCCATTTCAAAGCCGGCAATGAATCATCGGCTGAAGAAATTGCTGCAGTTGGCACAGGAGGCAGAAAAATGAGTTTTGTTCATTTACACGTTCATACAGAATATAGCCTTCTGGATGGCGCCTGCCGCATCGGTTCAATGATGGACCGTGTTAAGGAACTGGGGCAGAACGCCATCGCTATCACAGACCACGGTGTAATGTATGGCTGTATCGATTTTTACAAGGCGGCAAAAGCTGCCGGTATCAAGCCTATTATCGGCTGTGAGGTCTATGTGGCACGCAGAGGTATGGAAGACCGGGTCCACGGTATCGACAACGATCCGTATCACCTGGTGCTGCTTTGCAAAGACCGTCAGGGCTATGAAAACCTGTGCCTGCTGGTTTCAGAAGCCTTCAATCACGGCTTTTACGGCAAGCCTCGTGTGGATCTTGCGCTGCTGCGGAAGCATCACGAAGGCCTGATCGCCACCTCGGCCTGTTTGGCAGGTGCGGTGGCGCAGCATCTGCTGAATGAGGATTACGATGCTGCCAAGCGCCACGCATTGGAGCTGAGCGATATATTCGGTCCTGACAATTTTTATTTGGAGCTGCAGGATCACGGCATCCCGGAGCAGCTGCCGGTAAATCAGGGCGTTATGCGGCTGGCACGGGAGACGGGACTGCCCATGGTGGTTACCAACGATGCCCACTATCTGCGTAAATCTGACGCCAAAATGCAGGATGTGCTTTTGTGTGTTCAGACCGGCAGAACGGTGGATGATCCCAACCGTATGAAATTCCAGACAGAGGAATTTTATTTAAAAAGCGAAGAAGAACTGAAATCCCTGTTTCCGGGCTGTGAGGAGGCCTTTGAAAACACAGCAAAGATCGCGGAGCGGTGCAACCTGGAATTTGTCTTTAATGAATACCATTTGCCCTCATTCCCAGTACCGGAAGGGTATACAAATGAGGAATACTTCAGAAAGCTTTGTATGGACGGTTTTCACCAGCGATATGAAAATCCGCCTGAAAGCTATATGGAGCGGCTGGAGTACGAGATCGGCGTGATCAGCCGGATGGGTTATGTAAACTACTATCTGATCGTTTGGGATTTTATCCGTTATGCCAAGGAATCCGGTATTCCGGTTGGTCCGGGTCGTGGCTCCGGTGCGGCTTCCATTGTGGCGTACTGTATGCATATTACGGAAGTTGACCCCATGAAGTACGCCTTGATCTTTGAGCGGTTTTTGAACCCTGAACGTGTGAGTATGCCGGACTTTGATACGGACTTTTGTCAGGAACGCCGTGGCGAGGTCATCGACTATGTGACCCGGAAATACGGCGCTGATCACGTTGCGCAGATCGCCACCTTCGGCACGATGGCAGCAAGAGGTGCTATCCGTGATGTGGGCAGAGCCTTGAATTTCTCCTATGCGCAGACAGATGTGGTTGCAAAGCTTGTGCCCACCACACCCTTACACATCACCTTAAAGGAAGCTTTGGAGATATCTCCCAAGCTGAAGGAAATGTACGATGGGGATGAAAAGGTCAAAGAGCTGATCGACACTGCAATGTCTTTGGAGGGTATGCCCCGTAATACCTCCACCCACGCAGCCGGTGTGGTGATCACTGCTCAGCCGGTCTGTACTTATGTACCCCTTTCCAAAAATGATGATACCATCGTGACCCAGTACACCATGACGACCATTGAGGAATTGGGTCTTTTGAAGATGGACTTTTTGGGTCTTCGGAACCTGACAGTGATCGAGGATGCTCAAAAGCAGATACAAATATATGATCCGGACTTTGATATTGATAAAGTACCGGATGACGATCCGGAAACCTTTCAGATGCTGGCAGAGGGCAAGACCCAGGGCGTTTTCCAGCTGGAATCTGCGGGTATTACCGGCGTGTGCGTCAATATGAAGCCCACTTCCATTGAAGATATGACCGCTATCGTTGCACTGTACCGCCCCGGTCCCATGGACTCTATTCCCAAGTTTATTGCCAACAAGCTGGACCCCAGTAAGATCACCTATAAGACGCCCCATTTAGAGCCAATTCTCAAGGTGACCTACGGCTGTATCGTCTATCAGGAGCAGGTCATTGAGATCTTCCGCAGCCTTGGCGGCTACACGATGGGTCAGGCTGACAATATCCGCCGCGCCATTTCCAAAAAGAAGATGAAGGTCATCGAATCAGAACGGAAGGTCTTCGTGTACGGTGATGAGCAGCAGGGGATCCCCGGCTGTATCCATAAGGGCATCCCGGAAAGTGTGGCACAGTCTATCTATGACGAGATCGTAGATTTTGCAAACTATGCGTTTAATAAAGCCCACGCGGTTTGCTATGCGGTCGTTTCTTATCAGACCGCATACTTAAAGTGTCATTATCCCCGGGAATATATGGCGGCGCTGATGACCTCGGTGCTTAATGATTCAATGAAGATATCCGGCTATATTGCCGAGTGTAAAGAACTGGGCATCGCCACTTTGCCGCCGGACATCAACCACTCTGAGGATCACTTTACTGTTGAGGGCGATTCCATCCGGTTCGGTATGGGTGCTGTGAAAAATGTGGGTCGCGGTATGATCCGCAGTATGGCAGCAAAGCGGGCAGCGGACGGACCGTTCAAATCCATGGAAGATTTCCTCCAGCGGATGGGTGACGAACTGAATAAACGGGCAGTTGAAAACTTTATCAAGTGCGGCGCAATGGATTGCTTCGGTCACAACAGAAGTGCGCTTTTAGCAGTATATGAAGTGATGATGGATTCTATAGCCGCTTCGAAAAAGAAGAATTTGGAAGGTCAGATGGGTTTGTTTGCTATGCTGGAGGATGATCCGGCTGTGCAGATCACCATCCCCAGTCTGCCTGAAAAATCCCGGGCGGAGCTGATGCTGATGGAAAAGGAGACCACAGGCATCTATCTTTCCGGTCACCCTATGGACGATTACCGTCAATTTCTGAAAAAGACCCACGTTGTGCCCATTGCCGATCTGATGGGGGAGGAGAGTCCCTACACCGATGAACAGATCGTCAGCATTGCAGGCGTTGTGCAAAGCGTTAAGACCAAGACAACACGCAACAATTCCATTATGGCTTATGTGACACTGGAAGATGATACCGCCTCCATCGAAATGCTGGTGTTTTCCAATGCGCTGAACCAGTATGGCGGCTACCTCAGGGAAAATGAACCGGTGGTCATAACCGGCAAGTTCTCCATTCGGGATGACAAGGATCCCCAGATCATTGTCAACCGGGCAAGACCAATGTCGGATTTTGCAAGAGAAACACCGGTGGAAGAGGATCAGTCGCCGGTCATTCAGGAAGGCACACTGTATTTGCGTTTACCGACGGAGGAGGATCCGCTGTTTGACAAGATCAAAGCCATTTTGAATATGTTCCCCGGAGAAAATCCGGTGGTGGTCTATTTTGCAGACACCGGCAAACGCCGGGGCAGCAGATGCAGCTTGTATAAAACCATGCTTGCAGAGCTCAAGGATATTCTGAAAGAAGAAAATGTCATTATCAAATAACTGTAAACGGCATAGGAAGGGAGGGCGCCGGATATGAAAAAAATATGGTGGATCATTCTGGCGGCTACTCTTTTGTGCGGCTGTCAGATGCGCACGGTGGATGCGATGTACTGCCCACCGGAGCGTAGTGACGACTACCACAGCCTGCAAACAGCCATCAACAGTGCGATGACAGATCTGGAGTACAGTGCGCCGCTTGCCGGTGAAAACCGGCAGATCGTGCAGACTGTGGATCTGGACGGCGATGGGATTTTGGAGTGCCTGTTATATGCAAAAGGCGGCACAGACCTGCCTATGCAGATATTGGTATTTTCTCAGCAGGGAGAAACCTATATCCATACCCAAACGATTCCTTTGCCTGGTACATCCTTTGACCGTGTGGAATACGCCCAGATCGACGGTGAGCCTGGTATGGAGATCGTGGTGGGCAGTCAGGTCAGCGATCAGGTTTCCCGTTCCGTTACTGTGCTGAGCTTTTCCACTGGGGAAGCGGAACAGCTGGTAACAGCCGATTATCTAAACTTTTCAACGGTGGATCTGGATGCTAACGGCAGAAGTGAGGTTTTTGTTCTGCGGGCAGGACCTACGGAAACAGACCGGGGAATCGTGGAACTGTTTTCTGTTCAAAGCGGCGTGATGGAGCGATCCATTGAGGTCAATCTGTCTGAGCCTGCAGATCACCTGAAAAGAATACTTACCGGTCAGCTTCAAGGCGGAAAGCCTGCGGTGTATGTGGCCAGCGCAGTGGATGAGGATACACTGATCACCGATGTGTATGCCATTGTAAACGGCACGTTCACCAATGTGTCGCTTTCCAACGAATCGGGAACAAGTATGAAAACGATGAGAAATTACTTTGTTTATGCCGATGATATTGATGCAGACGGTGTAATGGAGCTGCCAAGTCTGATCGAGATGCGCTCCATTGATACGCTGCGCTACAGCTCCGGTCAAAATCTGATCCGCTGGTTTTCAATGACGGATCAGGGGGAGGAAGTGGACAAGCTTTATACCTACCACCATTTCCTCAATGGCTGGTATATGGAGATTGAAAGCGCTGTCGCTCCGCATATCACGGTGGTCGATCTGGGAAATGTGTGTGATTTCTATGTATGGGATCAGGATGCGGCCATCAAAGTGCTGTCTATCTATACACTGACCGGACAGAGCCGGGAGGAGCAAAGCACTGCAGAAAACCGTTTTGTACTTTATAAGGGAGAATCTACCATATTTTCCGCCCAATTGGATGAATGGGCTGAGAATTTTGGTTTTACTCAGGATTCCGTGATCCGCGGATTCCAGATCATCCGGGAAAAATGGAAAACCGGAGAGACATAAGGGCACCTCTTAAAACTAATTTTTAGACGGAGGCGCAAAGATTTTGGCACAAATTAAAGTTCGTGAAACTTGAAATACTGGATGTATTTTGAGTTTTACGAACTGAAAAGTTGAGATAAAAGATTGGGCATCCGGCAAAAAGGAGTTTTTACAGGTGCCCCAAAGAGGGTTTGCTATGAAAAAAGTATTGATTTTGGAAGACGAAGAAAATATCCGCAGCTTTGTGGTGATCAATCTGGACAGAGCAGGCTATAAAGCAATCGAAGCGGCAACAGGTCAGCAGGCGCTGGAACAGCTGCGTGCCAATCCGGACATCGGCGTGGCGATCCTGGATATTATGCTGCCGGATATTGACGGCTTTGAAGTGTGCAGACGGATCCGCGCCACAAACAAGCAGATCGGCATTATTATGCTTACTGCCCGCACACAGGAGATGGATAAGATCACCGGACTGATGACCGGTGCGGACGACTATGTGACCAAGCCCTTCTCTCCTGCAGAGCTGACAGCCCGTATTGATGCTTTGTATCGCCGTATTGGCGGCGAAGGCGGTTTTTCTGCCGATTATCTGACCCAGGGTCCTTTTGTGATGAATATGCGCAATCATACCCTGGAAAAGTCCGGAACGCTGATCCGGTTGACCCAGGTGGAGTATGCCATTATGAAGCTGTTTATGCTCAATCCCGGCAGAGCCCTTTCCAGAGAGGATATCCTGTCCAGTGTTTGGGGCAGAGATTATGAGGGCGAGCTGAAGATCGTGGATGTGAACATTCGCCGTCTGCGTATTAAGATCGAAGATGATACGACCAATCCCAAGTATATTACGACTGTATGGGGCTTTGGTTATAAGTGGGGTGCGTAACCAATGACCGTATTTAAGGTCAAGGGTTTGCGGAGGCGCTGGCTGCTAAACACAGTCAGTGTTGTAACAGCACTGGGACTTGTGTGTATTTCTTGCGTAACAGCTGCCTTTGCTGCCTATTACTATTCTGCAATGGAATCAGATATGCGTTACCGTGCCAAGTCCACAACGGATTTCTTTGCAGATTACCAAAACCTAAATTATAACGATTATTATCAGTCCTGTATTACTTACGCACATACCTTTCAGGACAAAAACGATATTGAGCTGCAGTTTATCAGCACCCAGGGCGACCTGGTGGCGTCTTCCTACGGACAGTGGTCTGTGGAGGTTTTGACCACCAACGATATCTTTGATGCTGTCAGCACCAGAAGCATTAAAAGCTTTGTAGGCAAAAACCCCCAGACAGGGGAGCGCATTATGGCGGTTTCCAGCCCGATGATCTATAAAAACGGTGAAGTGATCGGCGTTTTGCGCTATGTGACCGCCACCCGGATTATGGATATGCAGATCGCCTTGATCGCAGCCTTCTGTGTGGGTGCGTTGGCTGTTGTGGTGCTGATCGTGCTGCTGAGCAGCAATTATTATATCCGTTCCATTTTGGTGCCGTTGGGCGAGATCATTGAAAAAGCGAAAATGATCACCGGCGGCAGCTACGGTATCCAGATCCAAAAGCATTACGATGATGAGATCGGTGATTTGGCTGAATCGATCAATGAAATGTCCATCAAGATCAATCAAAATGAAAAAATGCAGACGGATTTTATTTCTTCACTGTCTCACGAGCTGCGTACACCGCTGACAGCCATTACCGGCTGGAGCGAGACCATTTTGGGTGGAGATGACCTGAACGAGGATACCCGTCGGGGCGTGAAGATCATCCATCGGGAAACGATGCGCCTGACGGAGATGGTTATGGAGCTTTTGGATTTTACCCGAATGCAGGACGGCAGAATGAATCTGAATATTCAGCAGGCGGATATCCGCGCAGAATTTGAAGATACGGTATTTATGTATGGCAACCGTTTGCGGCAGGAAGGCATCAGCCTGCACTATGATGAAAATGACGACGAAATTCCGGAAATAGCCTGTGACCCGGAACGGTTAAGACAGGTATTCCTGAATATATTGGATAACGCCGCCAAGCACGGCGGTGACGGCAAACGGATCGATGCGGCTATTTCTTTGGAAAACGCCAATGTGGTGGTTCGTATCAGAGATTACGGCACCGGTATCCCGGAGGATGAGCTGGGACTGGTCAAAAAGAAATTTTATAAGGGCAGCTCCAAGACAAGAGGTACAGGCATCGGCTTGGCGGTCTGTGATGAGATCGTGCAGATGCACGGCGGTACACTGACCTTGGAAAATGCGCCCGGTGGCGGCACACTGGTAACGGTGAGAGTGCCGGAAGTCCAGTAAGAAAGAGGCAATATTTATGGCAAAAGAACAGTTTAAAACAATGATCGGCGGACAGGCTCTGATCGAAGGCATTATGATGCGGGGTCCTGAAAAGGATGCTGTTGTGGTCCGCACGAAAGACGGTCTGCAGGTGGATGTAAAGCCCCGAAAGATCCATAAAAAAGGTACGGTAGCTACCTGGCCGCTGATCCGTGGCGCTGTGAATTTTCTGGATTCTCAGGTTACCGGTGTGAAGGCACTGATGCAATCGGCAGACCTGTCACCGGAGGAGACGGAGGAAAATCCCTCCAAGCTGGACCTGTGGCTGGAAAAAAAGCTGGGCGATAAGGCTTTTCAGAATCTGATCATCTATACAGCGGTAGTGCTGGGTCTGGCAATGTCCATCGGTTTGTTCTTCCTGATTCCAATGGTGGTCGGCAGTGTGCTTTCCAACTGGATCACAAGTAATATCATACTGAACCTGATCGAAGGCGTTGTACGCATTGGCATTTTTGTGGTGTATATTGCCCTCGTTTCTCAAATGAAGGATATGAAACGGGTGTTTGCCTATCACGGCGCGGAGCATAAGACCATCCGTTGCTATGAAGCGGGGCTGCCTCTGACGGTGGAAAACATCCGCCAGCAGACACGGCTTCATCCGCGCTGTGGAACAAGCTTTCTGCTGGTGGTTATGATCATATCCATTTTGGTATTTTCCGTGGCATCCAGCTTGCTGCTGAATTTCATCCCTGCATTGGCAGAACTGCGAGGCGGCATTTTGTACAGCTTGATTATGATCGTCTTTAAGCTGCTTCTGCTGCCGCTGGTGGTGGGTGTCAGCTATGAGATCAACCGCTGGGTCGGTCGGCACGATAATGGCTTTACCCGTGCAATGACAGCGCCGGGAATGTGGTTTCAAAATTTTACCACCCGTGAGCCGGATGACAGTATGATCGAGGTGGCCATCGCAGCCGTGGAAGCGGTACTGCCTGAAGAAGAGGGGACAGACCGGTGGTAAAGAAAATATCGGATCTGTACCTGGAAGCAAGACGGGCGTTTATGACCCAGGAGGATGCCCAAACAGCCGGATTACTGGCAAGGAATTTGCTTTGCCACATTACGGGTAAGACCAATGAGGAGATTTTGGCTGACCGGCAGATGTATGCCGGTGAACAGGTTTGCGCTGAAATGTTTACAGCCGTCAACCGGGTGCTGGCAGGAGAGCCCCTGGCTTATGTACTGCAGCAGTGGGATTTCTACGGTATGACGCTGCACATCACCAAGGATGTGCTGATTCCAAGAGATGACACCTGCGCAGTCACCGCGTTGGCAATCAATCAGGCGCTGTTTTTGGGCGCTGGTCCCAGAATTTTGGATCTGTGTACCGGCTCAGGCTGCATCGGTCTTGCCATTGCGTCCCGTGTAAAAGACGCGAAGGTCACCTGTGCGGATATTTCCAAGGAAGCCATTGCTGTGGCGAAAAAGAACATCACAGCCCAAAAGCTTACCGGCAGAGTATCCTGCATTCAGGCAGATGCCTTGGCAGCACCGTCGTCTTTTCTTGGAAAATTTGATCTGATCGTTTCCAATCCGCCTTATATCACCACTCAGGAGATGAAAGAGCTTCCTGACAGTGTGAAAAATTACGAGCCCCATTTGGCGCTCCACGGCGGTGCGGATGGGTTGGATTTTTACAGAAGTATTGCTGCAAATTATTCTGCGGCGCTGAAACCCGGCGGCTACCTGTGCTTTGAATTTGGTATGGGGCAGGGCGACGATGTTTGCGCAATACTGGAAATGAATGGGTATACCATACTGGAGCGTTCCAGAGATTATAACGATATAGAACGGGCTGTGATCGCCCGCTACAACAGGAAGGATTGAAGAACTATGGCTACAAAGAAAACAGCTTATGAAGCACCCGCTCCCGCAACAGATAAGAAAAAAGCATTGCAGACTGCCCTTTCTCAAATCGAGAAAAGCTACGGCAAGGGCACGGTTATGCGCTTGGGCGACCGCCCGGAAATGAGTGTGGAAGCTATTCCCACAGGCTCTATCGCTCTGGATGCCGCTTTGGGCATCGGCGGCGTGCCTAAGGGTCGTATTATTGAGATCTACGGACCGGAATCCTCCGGTAAGACCACTCTGGCGCTGCATATTTTAGCAGAGGCACAGAAGATGGGCGGCGAAGTGGCGTTCGTGGACGCAGAACACGCACTGGATCCTGTGTATGCTGCGGCTTTGGGCGTGGATATCGACAATATGCTGGTCTCTCAGCCCGATACAGGCGAGCAGGCACTGGAAATCACCGATGCACTGGTTCGTTCCGGCGCTGTGGATGCGGTGGTTGTGGACTCTGTGGCGGCTCTTGTGCCTAAACAGGAAATTGAAGGTGAAATGGGCGATACCTTCGTTGGTCTGCAGGCCCGTCTGATGTCCCAGGCGCTGCGGAAGCTGGCAGGCACTATTGCCAAAACCAACTGCGTGGTCATTTTTATCAATCAGCTTCGTATGAAGATCGGTGTGATGTACGGCAACCCCGAGACCACCACCGGCGGTAATGCACTGAAGTTCTATTCTTCTGTCCGGCTGGATGTACGCCGTGTGGAATCCATTAAAGAAGGCGGCAATGTGATCGGTAACAAGACCCGTGTGAAGGTGGTCAAAAACAAGGTTGCGCCTCCTTTCCGTGAAGCATATTTTGATATTATGTACGGCGAAGGCATCAGCAAGTGGAGCGAGCTGATCGATATGGCCGTTCAGATGGATATTATTCAGAAGAGCGGCAGCTGGTTCGGTATGGGTGATGAGCGGATCGGTCAGGGTAAGGACAGTGTCAAGACCTACCTCATGTCCAATCCGGATATTGCGGAAAAGGTGGAAGCACAGGTTCGTGAAAATCTGTGGAAGATGACCAGCCCCAAGGCTGCGGCAAAGGCTGCAGAGCGCCCCATTGCTGTCAGCGCTGATGACTTCAATGATGAGGATTGATGCGCTATCTGCTCAGCCTGACAGGGCCGGACGGTATAAGGTGCTGTTTTCTGACGGCACAGCTATGCGGCTGTACTGCCAGACAGTACAGGACTTTGGACTGTATACCGGGATGGAGCTGACAGACGGAGAAATGAAAAAGCTGCGGGATGCTGCTTCTGAGATGTCAGCGAAAATGCGGGCGGTGCGTATCGTTTCTGCCAGCAGTGTTTCCAAGCAGGATCTGCAGCTGCGCCTGATGCAAAAAGGCGAGGATGCGGATAGCGCCAAACAGGCTGTTGCCTGGATGGAGGAGCTGCATCTGATCGATGACAGCAAAACCGCCGAGCAGATCGTTTCCCGTGCCATCAGTAAGGGCTACGGTATTGCCCGGGCTAAGCAAATGCTTTATGAAAAGCGGATACCGAAGGAATTCTGGCAGGAGGCGCTGGAAGATTATCCGGATCAGTCCGATGCCGTGTATGCTTATATTCAAAACCATCTTTCTGACAGAAGTGACCCCAAAGCCGTGAAAAAGGTGATCGACGCCCTGATCCGGCAAGGGCACAGCTACGGCGTGATCCGCCGTATGCTGGATATGGAAGATGTGTTGGAGGACTAATATGGCGAAAATTGGTTTTATATCATTAGGCTGTGCCAAAAATCAGGTGGACTGTGAACGGATGATGTACCGTGTGCAGGAGGCCGGTTTTGAAGTGCAGCCGGATGTGGTAGGCAGTGACGTGGTGGTGATCAACACCTGCGGCTTTATTGATTCAGCTAAAAGCGAAGCTATTGACCATATTTTGCAAATGGGTCTGCTGAAGGAGCAGGGTCTCATCGGCAAAATTTTGGTAACAGGCTGCTTATCTCAGCGCTACCAGCAGCAGATATTGCAGGAAATGCCGGAGGTTGACGGCGTTCTGGGCACCGGCAGCTATGACCGGGTTGTGGAAGCTGTTGAGCAGCTTTTGCAGGATCAGACTGTGGAGCGGTTTGATTCCATCGATGCCCCGGAGGTGGAGACCGGGCGAATCCTGACAACCCCGGAGCACTATGCCTATATCAAGATCGCGGAGGGCTGTGATAACCGGTGCAGCTATTGCGTCATCCCTTATCTGCGTGGCAAATTCCGCAGCAGACACTTGGATGATGTGCTGTATGAAGCCCGGCTTTTGGCAAGCAGCGGCGTGAAGGAACTGATCGTTGTTGCCCAGGACACCAGCCGTTACGGCACGGATCTGCCCGGTCATAAGCGGCTTTTGCCGGAGCTGCTGAGGCAGCTTTGCACCATCGAGGGCTTTGAATGGATCCGTCTGCACTATGTGTATCCGGATGAGATCGACGATGAATTGATCCGGGTGATTGCAGAAGAGCCTAAGATCGTGAAGTATCTGGATATTCCAATTCAGCACTGTAACGACAAGATCCTGAAGCTGATGAACCGGCGGGGAGACAAAGAATTCCTGACCGGGCTTTTCACGAGGCTGCGGGCGCAGATCCCCGGATTGGTTCTGCGTACCAGTGTGATCACCGGTCTGCCCGGTGAGGGTGAGGAAGAATTTGCTCAGTTGTGTGAATTCTTGAAACAGCAGCGGCTGGAGCGTGTGGGTGCTTTTCCGTTCTCCCCGGAGGAGGGAACACCTGCTGCCCAGATGGCGCATCCCGATGAAGAAACCGCGCAAAGCCGTGCCCAAATGGTGGAGATGCTGCAATCGTCCATTATGGATGAATACAACGCTTCGATGATCGGGAAAACTGTGGATGTTCTGGTGGACGGCTATGATCCGGAGTTTGAACAGTACTTTGGTCGCACCTATGCGGATTCACCTGAAATAGACGGCAGAGTGTGGATCGCGGTAGATGAGCCTCTTTCGGAAGGCTCCTTTGTGAAGGTTTGCATTGATGCGGTTATTGACGGCGATCTCTCTGGTACGGTACAGGAGGAAGATTTATGACATTAGCAACGAAGATCACATTGATCCGGGTGATTCTGATCCCGGTCGTGATGGCTTTGATGTATATCAGCGGCGGTCAGCCCAATATTTGGTTGTGGCTGGGTTTGGCAATTTTTATTATTGCCAGCCTTTCGGACTATGTGGATGGCTTTATTGCCAGAAAGTATCATCAGGTCACAGACTTTGGTAAGTTTTTAGATCCTTTGGCGGATAAGCTGCTGGTGATTGCGGTAATGACCATTTTTTGTGAATGGGGTCTGATGCCCTCCTGGGCGCTGATCATCGTTTTGACCCGGGAATTTGCAGTTACCGGTCTGCGCCTTGTGGCTGTAGGCAAGGGCACGGTGATCGCGGCAGGCTGGAGCGGAAAGGTCAAAACAGCCAGTACCATGATCGGTCTGTGCTTTATGATGGCGTTTCCCGCAGTCACTTGGATCAATTATACGGTTAATGCCCTGATCGTGATCACCACGGTGTACTCCGGCGTGGAGTATTTTATTCAAAATGGCAAATGCTTGAAAGATAATTAAACATTTACGCCGGTGTTGTATGCACCGGCGTAAATAAGGAATATGGAGTGTACTATGAACGAAAAGGAAATTGGAGAAATTCGGCGCAGAACACGCCGTGATCGCAGCAATATGACCGAGATCTACGGCTGCTATGTAAACGCACAGAAGGAGATCATCACCGAATTCCGGCAAAGTGTAGGTACGATGCCGGAAAATGAAGCGGATAAGTATTTTGGGCTTTTAAAGCGCACCCTGTCCGGAACCATCGGTAAAAATCTGATCGATATTTCTTTCCGTACGGCACAGGTAGCCGGCAGTCCGGAGCATAAGCTGCTGATGGAGCTGCGGGAAACTTCCCTGAAAGACGAAAGCCTTCGTATGGAGCTTTATAAGAAAGTTATCGAAAATATAACCTTTGATGACCAGTATCTGATCCTGCTGGGCCTGGATCGGTACGATGTCCCCTTTAAGAGCAAGGATGGAGAATCGCAGGCAGATGCGTCGGATGAGACCTATACATATCTGCAGTGCGCGGTGTGTCCTGTAAAGCTGGCAAAAGCCAATCTGCGCTATGAAGCAGAGCAGAAAGCCTTTCACGATGGCAGCACCGAGCAGGTAGCCTGCGCACCGGAATTGGGCTTTTTGTTCCCGGCCTTCGATAACCGGGCAACGAATATTTACAATGCGCTGTTTTATACCAGAAGCCCTAAAAAGATCTATGAGAATGTGGTGGATGCCTTGTTCAATGTAGAGCCACCCCAGCCGGCAGAGCAGCAGAAAACCTCCTTTGAAGCACTTTTGAGCAGATCGGTAGGGGAGGACTGCAGCCTGGAAGTGGTTCAGTCTGTCCACGAGCAGATCTGTCAAAGCATTGAGATCCACAAGGAGAGTAAGGTGGCAGAACCGCTGCTGATCAGCAAGGAGCAGGTAAAAACGGCACTCACGGCTTCCGGTGTGTCAGAAAAGAATGTTGCAAAATTCTCTGTGGAGTATGACGAGGTTTTCGGTGCGGATGCCCAGCTGCATCCCAGGAATATTATCAACAACAAGCGCTTTGAGGTCAAAACACCGGATGTGACGGTTACGGTCAAGCCGGAATGCAGCGATCTGATCGAGACCCGCATCATCGGCGGTGTCAAGTATATCCTGATATGCGCCGATGAAAATGTAGAGGTTAACGGTGTGAATATCCATATCAACGATCACGAAGCTGCAATTGTGTAATAATTTGCAAAAATTCAATCCCGCCGCAGCGGCCTCCCTCTGATGAGGGAGGGGTCAAAAATCTATTTGATTTTTGACGGAGGGAGAGAAAAAGAAGAATAATACTCTCTCAGTGTGTTTGGCATATAAAAAAAGCCCCCTCATCAGAGGGGGCTAAAAATTATTTTCCTTTAGCCATTGCCACGATAATATCTACACATTCGTCGATGCCCAAGCTGCTGCTGTTCAGGCAAAGATCGTAATTTTGGGCATTGCCCCAGCTGCGGCCGGTATAGTGCTGGTAGTTCACACGGCGGCGCTTATCCTTTTCCTGTAAGCGGTTTTCCGGACTTTTTTCAGATTCGCCGTAAAGCCGCACGATCCGGTCTGCCCGGAAATCCATATCTGCGTGGATGAAGCAATGTAGCGCATCCTTGCGATCCTTGAGGATATAATCAGCATTTCTGCCAACGATCACGCACGGACCTTTTTCGGCAAGCTGCAGGATCACATTGCATTGAATGTTCCACAGGAAATCGGCGGTGGACATACCGTTCATAACACCGGGAACACCCTGATGGGCAAAGGCGTAGGAGAAAAAGCTTTTTCCCGGGGAATGTTCGCCGTGCTCCTCTACGTACTGGGGAGCAAAGCCGGATTCCATAGCGATCTGATCTACCAATTCTTTATCGTAGAAAGGAATTCCGAGCTTTTCTGCGACCTTGTGACCGATGGTACGGCCGCCGCTGCCAAATTCACGGCTGATGGTAATGATCTTCTTTTCCATAGCAATTCCTCCTTGAAATGGTTTCTGTCCTTATTATAAAGACTGAAAGAGGAATTGTCAAATAAAGACTTACATAATTAAGTATTATGGCAGAAAATTAAAATACCTGCCAAGAAATCATTGTATTACAGGGGAAAATGTGGTATTATTAAAAAAGTTTCAAGAACAGGAGAACACTATGGAAAATATTATTACCGCCTTAAGCCTTGAGCTGAAGCAAAAGGAAGAATATGTAAAAAATGTAGTGGAGCTTTTGGATGAGGGTAATACCATCCCCTTCATTGCCCGATACAGAAAAGAGCTTCACGGCAGTATGGACGATACCACACTGCGCGCACTGGAAACAAGACTGCAGTATCTGCGGAATTTGGCTGCCCGGAAAGAGGAGATCATTCGCTCTATTGAAGGTCAGGGCAAGCTGACTGAAGAACTGGCAGCTCAGATCCAGGCAGCAGCCACACTGGCAGAAGCAGAGGATCTGTACCGTCCCTATAAGCAGAAGCGTCGTACCCGTGCCACCGTTGCCAAGGAAAAGGGCCTGGAGCCTTTGGCGTTGGCGATATTTGAACAGACCGGAGAAGATCCTGCTGCTCTTGCAATGGATTATATTGATCCTGAAAAGGGCGTTGAAACCGTAGAGGATGCTTTGGCTGGCGCATCGGATATTATTGCGGAAATGATCTCCGATGATCCGGATATCCGCAAGGCTCTGCGTCAGAAAATGGAACGGCAGGCGGTGATCACCGTGCAGGCGGTTGATCCGGAAAAGGAGAGTGTTTACGAGCTGTATTACAGCTTTTCCGCACCGGTCAGCCGTTTGCAGAATCATCAGATCCTGGCTATCAACCGTGGCGAAAAAGAGGATTTTCTGAAAGTATCTGTCACACTTCCCGGTGTGGAGGGACAGGCACTGGTTTGCCGTTGCGCCCTGAAGCCGGTGGCGCAGGTCAGCCAGTTTGTGAAAGCAGCTGCAGAGGATGCCTACGACCGCCTGATCGCCCCCAGCGCGGAGCGGGAAATGCGCAGCGTGCTGACGGATCGGGCAGCAGAATCGGCTATTGCGAATTTTGCATTGAACCTGAAGCCCCTGCTGATGGCACGTCCTGTTAAGGGCTTTGTGACCATGGGTTTAGACCCCGGATACCGGAACGGCTGTAAGGTGGCTGTTGTGGACGGCACAGGCCGTGTGCTGGATACCGCTGTGGTGTATCCCACATTTTCCCAGCATAAAAAGGAGGAAGCCATCAGCATCCTGTCCAGAATGATCCGCAAGCATGGTGTGCAGCACATCGCCATCGGTAACGGAACAGCCTCCCGTGAAACGGAAGCAATGACTGTGGAAATGCTGAAGTCGCTTCCCGGTGTCAGCTATATGATCGTCAACGAAGCAGGCGCATCCGTTTATTCTGCCTCCAAGCTGGCAGCTGAGGAGTTCCCTGATTTTGATGTGAATCTGCGTTCTGCCGTTTCCATTGCACGGCGTCTGCAGGATCCACTGGCAGAGCTGGTGAAGATCGATCCCAAAGCCATTGGTGTCGGTCAGTATCAGCACGATATGCCCCAGAAGCGGCTGGATGAGGCGCTGGGCGGCGTTGTAGAGGACTGCGTTAATGCAGTGGGCGTGGATGTAAACACCGCTTCCAGCAGCCTGCTGCAGCAGGTATCCGGTCTGAACGGCACTACCGCAAAGAATATTGTGCTTTACCGTGAAGAAAACGGCGCGTTTACCTCCAGAGCCCAATTAAAGAAGGTTCCCAAGCTGGGACCCAAGGCCTTTGAACAGTGCGCCGGCTTCCTCCGTGTGCCGGAGAGCAAGGAAATTATGGATAATACCGGTGTGCACCCGGAATCCTACGATGCCGCAAGAAAGCTGTTGGAGCTGTGCGGCTACGATAAAAAGGATGTGGCAGCCGGTAGTATTGGAGAGCTTCAGACCCGGTTTGAAGAATTTGGCACTGAGAAGGCTGCTGAAGCCTGCGGCGTGGGAGTGCCTACCTTGCAGGATGTGGTCAAGGAACTACTGAAACCCGGTCGTGACCCCCGTGATGATCTGCCCGCCCCCATTCTTCGTACCGATGTGTTGGAAATGAAGGACTTAAAGCCCGGTATGGTTCTGTCCGGCACTGTCCGAAATGTAATAGACTTTGGCGTGTTTGTGGATATCGGCGTCCATCAGGATGGTCTGGTGCATATCTCTCAGGTAGCCAATCACAAGGTTCGCCATCCCTCTGAGATCGTTCAGGTGGGCGATATTGTAAAGGTTGCGGTGTTGGATGTTGACGAAAAACGCAAGCGCATCAGTCTGACAATGAAAAATGTAAAAGAGGCTTTATAATATATTATACGGTGGGGGAGACCCCACCGTATAATTTACTGAAAATCTATTGACAAAAACAGGGATTAAAGCTATAATATCTAAGCGACTTGCGAGAGTGTTGGAATGGTAGACAAGCACGTTTGAGGTGCGTGTGGTTTCGCCGTGTGGGTTCGAGTCCCATCTCTCGCACCAGATATCTCCAAATCCCTTTTGGGATTTGGAGATATTTTTGTTTGCGCGAGAGATGGGACTCGAAAGGCCGTTAAAAAAACATACCGGTGGCATATTTTTAGGCCGTGGGAGAGTCCCTCAGCTTTCAGACGCATCCCGTAGGGATGTGGATGGAAGTTGAATATGTGCAATGCGTAAAAGTGTGAAAAATTGAAAGGGTTGTGTACTGAAAAATTGAAAGGGTTGTGTACTGGGTGGACTTTATCACATTTTTATGCTATATTTACTATGATTTTGATCACTAAAGGTGTGATGAGGCACGCATAAAAGTAAAGATTTATAGAATGGATGTAAAGCGAATGAAAAAGTTATTGGCGTTATGTTTGGCAGCGGTTTTGTGCTTATGCTGCCTTGCATCGTGCAGTAGCGCACACAAGGAAAACACTTGGTTTTCGGAAGAAAAATTAACAGAATGCCTTGTAAGCGACTTGCCTGCTATCGCAAAAGATTATGTGAATTATAACGATGAAGATATTTATGTTAGCTTTACAACGGAGGAACGTGAATCCTATATTACCGAAATATATGAATATCTTAAATCGCAGAGCTTCGAATATTGGGGTACACAAGGAGCGTAATCCTCTACTTTGGCAGGCACGTTCACCACTTAATACTTTGAGTCTGCAACTGAGCTTTCTGAATTTTACGTTGACGGTGCGTATAGGTTCGTTTATTCGGATGGTACTCTTGATGACTCGGGTAAACCTATTTTCTGCATTATTGCAATTTATGAGTATGGAGCAAAGAATCTTGAATACGGAACGAAAGACTTTGCTTATAACACCTCAATTACACTCCGATATAAATCGGATGCGCCACTTAGCGGTAGGTATGTTTTGAAAGAGGAATGATTATGGATAAAGATGACATCAATATTTCGGAAGAAAACGCGCACGACTCAGCAATGCGATTATTAGCTTATAACGGAGATAGCATTGCTCAATACAATATTGCAAAGCATTATGAAACTGTAGAGATTGATTTGGAGCAATCAACCTTTTGGTATCGAAAAGCGGCTTTACAAGGACACGACCTTGCAATCCAAAAGTCCAAGGAATTTGGTATAGATCTGAACGCTCCACTAATTGACCGAGAGATTATTCGCAAAGAGCTTCAATGCAGATTATATCCCCTCGGCTATCTTAAAAAATACAAGTATACCGTCATTTGTACCTCCTATCAGGGAAAATGGATACTTTCACGGCACAAGAAACGTGATACTTGGGAAACACAAGGTGGTCATATCGAAGATGGCGAAACTCCGCTTGAATGTGCAAAGCGTGAGCTTTTTGAGGAAAGCGGAATTAAAGATGCAGATATCTATCCCGTATGCGACTATTGGGGCTTCAATTCACAAGCCTGCTCAAACGGCGTGGTTTTCTTGGCTGTCGTTCACTCTCTTGGCGAACTTCCGGAAAGTGAAATGAAGGAAACAAAAATATTTGATACTCTCCCCGATGAACTTACATATCCACAGACCTCGCCTAAGTTGTATGCGGAAGCGGAAAAGGTTCTAAATAGTATTGAATTGAGTGCGATGGCAGTTGTAATGTGTGGTGATAAGATTTTGTCAACAAATGAAATGATTTATGGAAAAGAAACATTATCATTACCTAAAGGTCACAAAGAAGCGAACGAATCCTTAATTGAAACGGCAATAAGAGAATGCTTCGAGGAAACTAATATAATTATCTCACAAGAAGAACTAATTAGGCAATTAACTCCATATTCCTATGAATTTTTAACACCATCAAACAGATTAGTAAGAAAAACAATCGTTCCATTCCTTTTTGAAGTAAACGAACAAGGCAATCCAATCCCCAAGGAAGAAAGGATGTTATCGGTTCAATGGATGGATGTAGAGGAATTTTTAGAAAAAAGCACACACGAAAACGTTAGATTGGTTGTTAAGGAAATTTAGGAATTAAACTATGTACATACAACTTTATTTGGCACACCAAATATCTCCAAATCCCAAAAGGGATTTGGAGATATTTTTGTTTGCGCGAGAGATGGGACTCGAAAGGCCGGCACCAATCTGAAAACTGAGAAAATGCTGATTGAATATTTAAGACCGTGTTTGTCTTGCGTTTTTTGTCTTGTGGCAGTATAATGATCACAAAAGTATAACAGTGTAATGAGGTATGAAATATGGTTCGATTTTTTGTATCACCGGAGGAAATGCAAACGGACTTTTTCGTTTTGACCGGCGATAATGCCGCACACGCAAAGGTCCTGCGCCTGAAAAACGGTGAGGAGGTTTTGGTGTGCGACGGTCAGGGCAATGAATGTGTTTGCGTGATCAGCGACGTAAGCCCCGGGCAAATTAGCCTTGTGGTTCAAAAACGGCAGGCATCCTCCGCAGAGGCAAGAGTTTGCGTCAGCATCTATATGGGCTTTCCCAAGGCAGATAAGCTGGAGCACGTGATCCAAAAAGCTACGGAGCTGGGCGCCTGTGAGATCGTGGCATTTCCCACTGCCCGATGCGTTTCTAAGCCCGATGAAAAAAGCATCAAAAAGAAGCTGGAGCGGTGGCAGAAAATTGCCGCATCGGCAGCTGAACAGTCCGGTCGCGGTCTGATTCCCCAGGTTATCGTGCTGGATAGCTATGCACAGGCTCTGAAAAGAGCAGCAGAAGCAGACCTTTCTATCCTGTTTTATGAAAATGAGAAGGCGACCACACTGCGTATGGTGTTGGAAAAGGATTCTTATAATACAGTCAGCCTGCTGACCGGTCCTGAGGGCGGCTTAGAGCCAAAGGAAGTAGAGCAGGCAAAGGAAGCAGGATTGCATATATGCACCCTTGGCAGCCGTATACTGCGCTGTGAAACAGCACCCTTGTGCGCTCTTTCAGCCGTAATGTATGCATCCGGAGAGTTTTGATGAAAAATCCCACGGTTTTTTGACCGTGGGATTTTTATGGTTTCAAAAAGCTTCTAATCATAAGGCTCCCCTTTGAGGGGAGCTGTCACCGTAGGTGACTGAGGGGTGGAAACATCTGCTTAATATCAGAATATTTTAATCACAACAAACCAAATGATCAGCAGGATCAGGCACAAGGGGATATAGGCAGTCAGCGCGCCTGTAGCCACACAGATGGTTGTAATACCAAGTTTCTCCAAGCCAAACACCAGCACAGCCAAAATGCCTGTGGTCAGGACTGCTTTGGTGATCTGCTTGCCGACGATATTGGCAAAGAAGAAGGTGTAAAGGGCGGCGATCAGGGGATTGACCGTTGAAAGGATAGCACCGACAACGATCTTCAGCGCACCGGTCAGCAGCATCAGTACCAGTATACCGAGAATGATCGCAGGTGCGTAAGTCAGCAGTCCTTCCGGTAAATAGGTGGTGATCAAATAAGTGACGATCAGATGTGCGATCTGCGCCAGCAGGACGGTGAGAATGCGGAAGATGGACCAGGTGAAAATATTCTTGCCTTTGGGCATAAAATTGTCGATCAGGTTCATCAAAAATGCCAGAATGATCATACTGACCAGCTCATAGCAGATCACGGTGTAATCCACGCCGGTAAAGCTGAACAGGCTCATCTGATCTCCGGAAAAGCTGATAAAGGGCAGGGGAGCGATAAACTGCTGCAGCGACGCCTCTGCACTGCGCAGCACGATGTTCAGGGCATAGACAAATAAGATACCGATTGCTGAGGAAACGGCATTAACAAGCGCGGATTTCTTGCCAAATACAAATCTGCCGATGGCACTTAATATGATCGTGCCGATCAGGAGCAGACCTGCAGCCAGCAATAAAGAGTTAAAATCCATACCAATGTTATCGAAATAAGCAATAATTTGGTTCATAATACACTCCTAAATCAAACAGCCGCCAAAAACTGGCGGCTGTTCTTTGTGTAGGTAAAGTAAATAAATTACTTCATTTCGGCGGTAGCGCCAGCTTCCTTCAGATCGGCAATGATCTTCTCGGCATCTTCCTTGGAAACAGCTTCCTTCAGGGTCTTGGGGCAAGCATCGACCAGATCCTTTGCGTCCTTCAGGCCCAGGCCGGTAACAGCGCGGACAACCTTGATGACGTTCAGCT